>CASBQA010000124.1 GCA_949127635.1 Nostocales cyanobacterium PMM_0069
CTCACCAGCAGCTTCCAGTAGAGAAGGTTCTATATAAAGAGCGAAACCTTGAAAGAGCGATCGCATTCCCCATTGACACTGCTTATCAGCTTCAATGTATTTTCGTATACTTAATAACACAAGCTGACTAACTTTTTCACTCCAAGGCATTTGATAATGCTTCAACAATATATACGCCGGATGACTCACCGAAAGCAATTTACTTTGATTCTGTAACAATGTCTGCAAAATTAAAGCATCCACCTTATTTTGCCCTAAAAGCTTCAACAACCCAACAACTAACTCCTCACCATTGCCCAAATAACTGTGATAAAACTTACTTGCATTTGGTAGTAAAACTTCCGCAAACACTGAATCTTGACTTTTCAAAGCTGCTGTTGCCCAAGCTTCTAACAGCATCTTTTCCCACTCACTACCATCCACAACTTGCAATAATTGCTGCGGCGTTTTGCCCCAATTGTGACACCAAAAACTAGATGGTACGCAACAAAGCATTTGCAACAATAAACTAGCTTTCTCCCCCAATGCAGAACTATAGCGAGATTGATCGATCCCGTCGCGAATCATTTGGCGATCGCCCTTGGCGGCGGCTTCTGCATCGCACACAGAAGGCAAAGTCACTTGCACAGAGTTGTGGTTAAATATAATCAAGGGGCTAACTCGCTCGATCATCCGCTGACACAATCTCGATTTTGGCAGCAATGAAAGCAACTTCGCGGCAACATCTCGCACATGCTTGCGTTTGTCATCTAATGCAGCTTCTAAAAACGGCTCATCGTTCATGCTTAAATTGATTTCTAAAGCTGCTAATAAACTCGCTCTCTCTTCCCCACTTTCTTTTTTCCAAGCTTTTTGTAGTTGTTCTCGTGCAATATCTGCATCTTGTTCGCGGAGTCTTTCCAGTAGCGATCGCCTTACCTCTTTACTACTAGTTTGCCAAGTTTTATCAGTAATTTCACTGTTTACATAATTCCAGTCTGGGTTATGTTTTGCTAGCCAATATCCCCGCTTGCCCAAAACTGGTAAAATCAAAGCTCGTAAATTACTTTGCTTTTGCCCTAACGTCAACAGGTGAGGCAAGTATTGTGAAGGAACTCTTCTTTTCGCGGCAGCTGCCACTGTTAACCATTCTGGCAGAAGTTGGGCATTCTTATTTAATATCAAACCTAGATGTTGCCCAGAAACAAGACTGCAATCAAGTAATTCTTCTTCACTTCTGTTTTGTAATGGTTGCTGATCGAAAGATATTTTACCAGCACGTTGATAAAGAGCGATCGCACCAGCCGCACTCAGTAAACTTCCTTCCTTATCACTGTTATCCAAACAACTTAAAATTTCACCCAATTTATTATCAGATGGTATCGCTTTTAAGGCTTGCCGTGCAGTTCCAATTAACGCTATTTTTACAACCTCTTGCCATAACTGCTTCATAATTTTTAAAGTGTAAAAAACACATTTTCTGCATATACACTCAGAGGCAAAAAGCGATCGCCATTCCATTCCCCAAATATTCCAACCGCATGACCACCGCTGAGTGCCAATAATTGCCATGTTTGTTGAGAACTTAAGCCACTTGTAGATAGGATATATCCATCGGCATCACGCACACCACAAAAGTTGCCATCATCATTAAACACAGGAATTACAGCTTGTAATGCTACAGGAAACTGCTCGATCCAAGGATTGAGTGCCAAGGCTTTAGCGTAAGCTTGCATCATGTTAGGAATGTTACTATATCCTGGCATTTTATCCACCGATTCTGCTGCGTCATGATGAATTTTAACTAGCGATCGCAACGGATAAGCACTCTCGAAAAATACTAGCTCTGCATCTATACTATTTCCTGGAATCAAGCTAGTATCTAAAGGTTGATTGCCATAAGCAAAGTTAAGAATTAGGGCAGGTTGTTGAGTTTGTTCGCCCCATAACCAATTAAACTGCGATCGCAACTTGTCTTCTTCAGTGACACGTTGACCTAAAATTAACCAGCGATCGCGTACACCTGAAGAAGTTAATAATTCTTCACTCTGCTGCGTCCAGCCAATTTGGGTACGGATGTCTGCTTGCATTTCGGCTGGGAAAGTTTCCAAACGTTTGAAACCGGAAATTAACAAATAAACACGTCCCAACTGTGTCAACAGCCTTTCTTCCCAGCCGATACCAGAATGTGGTATACTTCCTATTTCACGCAGCATCCGAGCAACCCCCGGCGCTTGAGCATCAACAAGCCGCGCTGCTGCGGTATCCCAAAAGCTGTAAGGTTGTCCTTGGGCTACAGCTAATCCCTGACGTACCAAATCTCGCAACCAAAGTTCTAAATCCTGCATTCCCGCAGTTACTTTGTTGTAGCGCATCTGAGCACGCTTTGCTTGGGCAACTGTATCAACTACTTTCTTTGTAGATTCAGTTTTATTGTCTGATTTATGTTTGGGTGTATCAAGGCTCGTTTTTTGTGGCAAAGTTTTTTCCGTAAAAGCATCTTTTTGATCGGCAAAAAGCAAGAACAAACCGATTGCGTGTTTACATGGAGTTTTTTGACTGGGACAGTTACATTTAAAAGCAAGTTCTATAAGTTCAATCTGTGTTTGGTAAAGATTGCTACCGCTACCTTGACACTCACCCCAAATAGCTTGTTGGTTATAACCCAACGATAACCATTTAGAACGCACCGCTAAAGCTTGAGCATTTTTAGCGGAACTGGTATCCGGTGCCAGCGCTAGAATTTGTTCCTGAGTCCAGATTGAAGACATGAGTATTGTTGCTGAGTGCGCTGTGATAACTGCGTAAAGTCAACAGTCAAGAGTCAAAGGTCAAAAGTGAAAAATCAAAAGTCTCTTGACCATTAGACATAGGAGTAAAAATTAATTATGCGTTGCCTGAAACCCTTGTAAAGACGTTCCAGTGGAACGTCTCTACGTATGACTCTGGAGATGTCTATTGACCATTGACCATTGACCATTGACTGTTGACCCTTGACTGTTGACCATTCCCTATTAAACCTTCTTTTCGTTATCGTCGATGAATTCCCTTGGTTCATAATAACGGCAACCTTCACAAGGTCCTGACGGATTAACAGCACAGCGTACATAGCCAGATTTAGCATTATATCGGCAACTGATGTCACCGATGAGATAGCCGACTCCTTCGAGATAATAGCGATCGCTTGAACCAAGTCGAGAATTTTGCCCTAGTTGCGTTCTGGGAAAGCTTATAGCAGCTTGTCTCAATTGCATTTCTCTTCGCAGATGGCTTTTACGGATCATCCACAAAGAGAATAGTGAGGGTAACAAACCAACAGCAATAATCAAGAAAGCGTTCACCTTGTCTTTAGTTGTTTGTGGGTTATATCAGTTAAATCGTAAAACACTTGCAACTTTAATCCAGAGTCGTAGGTTTTAATATCTTTCAACGAAGATTGTTGTTAGTAGTGCGATCGCGCTTCTAAGAGGATTTTTGTTAAGTCATATTATGGGAGCGCAAATCACACATACTGTAGAGACGTAGCACTGCTACGTCTCCACGACGGTTACGATGTTTTTATTACTGTTAATTAAACAGACATCATTTCATAAGGTGCGCTCATCGTAGTGTAACGCACGATATTTTTGTTTGCAGTGGGTGACACTCCAACTAAGGCGAAAATCTTTAAGTTTATTTAAAAAAGTTATTTTAAGTTAATATTCATTATTTAATAATTTTTCCGCCATCTTTCCAGCTTATCGATAGAAATTGATTTAGTTACGACATTAAGATCATTTCCTCGCCAATCAATTTCTGAATCTGTCGTAAAAACACCACATTCTAATTGTGTTAATTCAATATTCCAATATTGACTAAATCTATTTTTTAAAGTTAGAACTTGTTCAAATACTTTATTTCTGTGTTTATTTCTTCTTTTTCTTTCGGTTGCACCTGTTGCTTCTGTATCAATAAATTTAGTTTCGATTAGAAATAAATTACCAGTATATGTTAAATAAACAAAATCACACTTTCCTAAATCTGTATAATCAGAAATTGGAGACTTTTCAAATAGAAGTAGTTCTGAACATAAAGGAAATAAGTCTTTGATATTCAAAAATAAATAAGCTTGTAGTAGAAGTTCTTTGTCATAAGGAAAGACAATAACTCCCTGAAAAAATCTTTTAATATCTTCCTGAGTTTGAGGCTGAATTTGTTTACAATAATAAACAAATTTATTTAGGTCATTTGCGGTCATCAAATTTTTTTTGCTCCTTTCCCTGGTTCCCGCTATATAGTCACGGCATTAAAAAATACCATTTTTTCAGGGTAATCATCATCAGCATAAGTAACTAAAAAAACTAATTTCTCCTAAAGAGACTACGGCAAACTACTGATGAAGGAGCCCATAAAGAGGGGGAAAGGAGAAAGGAAAAAAGGCAAAGGGAATAAAAACAAGTTTTGTGAATTTCACTTGCCCAATGCCCAATGCCCAATGCATTCAACTACCAGTAAGCTGTTTTAACTCAGTTGGATATCCAGCGTTGTTGAGAGCCTGAAAAGCACTTATAGAATCTTGTACCCAAAATTGTCTGCCAAGAAGAACAGCTTGACGGGAATTTAGGGACTGTATAATACCTATGACTGGCACTTTTGCTTTTTCTCTGTCTCCTGAGTGTTCTTTCAAAATAGTTCTGACGCGATTAAGTTCTTGGATATCTGCTGTTTGTTGAGAAGTTAATTCCAGCATCACCAGTTGTACTGTTTCTACTTGTTCGGCATCTTCAACAATAAATTGACGTTTATCGTCTTTTTGCTCTATTTTACCCCAAATAATCAAGCGTGAATCAACTTGAAGTAGTGAACTTATCCGCTCATAATATTTAGGAAAGACTACCGCTTCCGATTGTGCAGTTAAATCTTCTATTTGCAAAATCGCCATCGGCTCACCTTTTTTTGTCATTACCTTTTTGACACCATTTAGCATGACAACCGCACAAACCATGATTCCTTCTTTTTGTTCGCCAAATTGTGTCAAGTTAATTGGAGCCAGGTATCGCGCTGTTTGCTGTATAGATTTCAGCGGATGATCGGATACATAAAAACCTAAAAGTTCCTTTTCTTTGCGTAACTTTTCCGGTTGGGGTAAATCAGGAACAGGATTTGCTTTCGGAGCAGTTTCAAAAGCTTTACTTGCTTTATTATTGTGAGAAAATCCACCATTAAAATCAAAGAGATTTCCTTGACCACTAGCTCTATCTCTAGCGCGGGATTGTGCCCAATCATATACTAATTCCAGGTCTTTGATTAACTGGTGGCGGTTAGATTCGATTTTATCAAAAGCTCCGCAGTAAATTAGCGACTCTAAAGCGCGACGGTTAACAGCACGCAAATCCACGCGATCGCAAAAATCAGCTAGAGATTTAAACGATCCTCCTTCGTTCCTCGCTTCCAATATACATTTGATCGCATTCTCTCCGACATTACGCACTGCACTAAATCCAAACAAAATATTTTTTGCAAGCGGCGTAAAATCCACTTGACTAACGTTAATATCTGGTGGATCTATCTCAATATCCAAACTCGTACAGCTAGCAATATACTTCTGCACCTTGTCTGTGTCACCACTGTTAGCCGTTAACAGTGCCGCCATATACTCTAATTTATAATTAGCTTTTAAATATGCAGTTTGATAAGTTACGTAAGCATATGCCGTAGAGTGAGATTTATTAAAGCAATTAGAAGCGATTAAACCATTTTTAATGACAAAATTATGGTCGGAACTTACGCCAATGTCATAGACATTTTGTGTTCCTAGAGATTTACGTGTAAGAATTTTAACCATACAACTGGGGACTCCAGTACCAATAATTATCAAATTGTACTAAAATTTGAGATTTGAGTCACAAAGGAAGCAATGCATGGCATCGATC
>CASBQA010000125.1 GCA_949127635.1 Nostocales cyanobacterium PMM_0069
GCGTTAACTCCGCACGGGAAGCAATTCGTTGGGTAAATTTGGGTGTTGATCCAGAAGAATTTACTGTGCAAACCTAAACGAAGTAATATTTAAATTTTCTAATTACTTCCTTTCAACAATCCGAAATCCTTGTAGAGACGTAGCATTGCTACGTCTTTATATCGTATGTAATCTACCGGACATGATATTAGAAGACATCTGAGAAGTCTTATTTTTTACTCTATCGGGCGAATATAATTTGCAGCTACACAATCTAAACCCGTAGACGGGTTTAGATTGTGTTGTTTTTATAGTCTGCGTAGGCAGACTTTGCCTGTGTAGTAGCGAATTATATTCGCCTAAGTCTTTTCTTTTCTCCATGAGTATGATATTTTCTCGTGAATCATTTAAGATTGCTATAACATCAGTAAATCATAAAGATTTGAAAATAATTACAATTTCGGGTAAAATCAACTAATACTAACAAGTTCAAAGCCAGAAGTTGTTCTGGTATAACAATAATTCAATTCATCACCACTAAATCGAACTTTTACTCTCTGCAAAAAATCCAATTATGAAAACAATTACTGAATTGCTATCTCGTCTTGATTATTACTATGAACAAATTAAGACAATTATCTTAGTGCGTCAAAATGCAATTACTGGCTTGCTTCCAGCGAGTACGGCAATAACTGCTCACGGAAATTATACTGATGCTTGGGTGCGAGATAATGTATATAGTATTCTCGCGGTTTGGGGTTTAGGACTAGCGTATCGCAAAGTGGATGAAGATAAGGGTCGCACCTATGAGTTAGAACACAGCGTTGTCAAGCTGATGCGCGGATTGCTGTTTGCCATGATGCGACAATCACACAAGGTAGAGCAATTTAAGCACACTCAGTCGCCATTAGATGCGTTACACGCTAAATATAATACTGCCACAGGAGATATAGTTGTCGGCGATGACGAATGGGGACATTTACAACTTGATGCAACATCAATATTTATACTGATGTTGGCACAAATGACTGCTTCGGGATTGCAGATTATTTTTACGATTGATGAAGTGAATTTCATCCAAAATTTAGTTTATTATATAGGACGAGCTTACCGGACTCCAGATTACGGCATTTGGGAACGGGGAAATAAAATTAATCACGGTAGCGCCGAATTAAATGCTAGTTCCGTTGGCATGGCAAAAGCCGCTTTAGAAGCGATTAATGGAGTAGATTTATTTGGTGTATGCGGTAGTCAAGCATCAGTAATTCATGCGTTGCCAGATGAAATTGCCCGCGCCCGAATTACGCTAGAATCATTATTGCCGAGAGAATCAGGCTCAAAAGAAATTGATGCTGCGCTGTTGAGCGTAATTAGCTTTCCTGCCTTTGCGGTGGAAGATGTGGAGTTACGCGATCGCACTTTTAATGATATCATCAATAAACTCGAAGGAAAATACGGTTGCAAACGCTTTTTAAGGGATGGACATCAAACCGTATTAGAAGACTCTCATCGTTTACATTATGAACCTTGGGAACTCAAACAATTTGAGAATATTGAGTGTGAATGGCCCTTATTTTTCACTTATTTACTTTTAGATGCATTATTTCGCGGCGATCAAGAACAAATTAACAAATATCAAACAAGTTTAGAAGGATTACTTGTTGAGCGCAATGGATTGCTCTTATTACCAGAAGTTTATTATGTTCCAGAAGCAAATGTAGAACCCGAAAGATTAACACCCCAAAGTCAGCCACGCCTACCTAAGGAAAATATACCATTAGTTTGGGCGCAGAGTTTATATTTTCTCGGTCAAATGTTGACTGATGGTTTATTAGCCGTTGGTGATATTGACCCATTGGGAAGACATTTGTGTATAGGAAAAGAACGTCAAGCTTTAGTACAAATAGCTTTGCTAGCAGAAGATGAAGAATTACAAGCAAAGCTAGAAGTTCGCGGAATTGAAACACAAACACCTGCACAAGTAGAACCGATTCAAGTTAGAGAAGCCGGTGATTTAATTGCTATTTATAAACAAATTGGACGTTGTGATAAACTAGGTTTAACTGGACGCCCACCACGCAGTCCGCGCAGTTTGACAACATCAAGAATTTTCCGCTTTGGCAACGAGACAGTAGTATTTTTGCCTTCATTTTTAGACTCGGAACAGTTCTACTTAACTCTCGATTATCATTTTTTAGTAGATCAACTTAGAAGTGAACTTAGTTACATCCAAAAGTATTGGAATGATTTAGGACGTCCGACATTAACATTAATGTTGACTCACACCATGTTGGAAACAGCTTCAGAACCTTTGCTAGAACTGATGCAAGAATTAAAAGATGGTGTTTGTCATGGTGTGCGCGTCAAATTAGGACGATTAAATCAATTGATGTTGACTACAACCATAGAAAGACTTGATTTAGTCAAAAAAGAGGAATTTTTCCTTTCCCCTGTAAAAAATGCTGGGTTGCATTGTTATTATTTAGCTTATGATTCCGAAAAAAATGGGCATTTAGAACACACCCAAGAATTTCAAGTGGAGTTTCAAAGTAACTTGGAATTGTTGCTTTCATCGTTGCGCTCATCAGAAAATCTTTACGAGCAAATAGAATTATTGCAGACTTTAACTCGTTTGCAAGGATTGGAATTTGATACTGGCTTTGGTGAACCTGGGAATCCTATCACCGTAGCAGATTTACTTGACGAAGTATACACCAGATCCGGAAAAATCGGCATGTGGGGGGTAGTGCGTCGCGCTGCGGGTTTGCAGAAGATGAATTATATTGCGCTGTCAGACGTGGTAACGAGTATTTTGGTACGGGGGAAGCAAATCGCTGTGGGTAAGGCTTATAGCGAAGCCTCGCTGATAACCGTGCCATTATCTCATAAGGAAATTGTCGAGAAAATAAATCACTTCTGTCGTGAGGATATAAGCGATCGCGTTCTCACTCAAGAAATTCTCATATATCTGAGTTTGTTAATGAAGTCAGAACCAGAATTATTTCAAGGACTGCTGACATTGAGAGTCGGCTATTACATTTTATTGCTAACTAGCGAAATTGCTGGGGAAATGCATATCACTCAAGACGAAGCTTATGAAAAATTGATGGAACTTTCGCCTTTTGAAGTGAAAATGCGCTTGCAGAAAGTATTAACTGAACACACTGGCATGAGTAACTTATTACGTAAACAAGAATCACTGCACGTCAAACAAAAAGAAACTGATATTGATTGGGTAGTGCAACCAGTAATAGAAGCCGAAATAGATGTACCAGCAGGTGGTTGGCGTCGGTTTCGTCAAGCTGAAGGTGCTACAGGACGCGTCCCCAAAGACTTTTTTCAGCAAGTTTGGCTGGTGATGCATCATTGTAAAGGCTTAGTTATTGGCGATAAATTAGAGCGTCGCAATCGTTTGGATAGTGAAGTCATGATATCCGAAATGACCGCTGGAGAAAAAAACTTTGCCTTGCTAATCGAGCATTTGTTAAATAAAATTGAGGCACCAGAATACCGACAACTTAATATTGAAGCATTAATGGAATTAGCTGCGATCGCTTCTAACAACCCAAGCTTACAAATTGAAGAAAACATCGTGTTAGATGTGTTAATTGGTCATGCGGTGCGAGTCGCTTGGTTGGATGCACATAAAGAAAGAGGCGATCGCTACGATGAAGATAAAGGTAGTGCGTGGCGATCGTTTTACAACACCTCTCCCAGAGAATGCGCTAGTTATATTGTTAAGGCATTCCGCTTCTTAACTGAATTTGCTGAAGTATAATATCATGTCCGCGCCCTAGAGACGTTCCAATACGGTTCGGTTCCTATAGCCTTCACCGTGAACGGTGAGGCTATAGGAACCAAGCCTGCCTAGGCTTTGTCTGTGTAGCTCCAGGCTTCAGCCTGTGGGCTTAAGCGTAACTGAAAAGCAGAAACAAAACGCGATCTCTGCCTTGGACTTTTCTTATTTTAAACTTTTATACTAGTACCCCAAATAAGATACAACTTTAGTCATAGCTTCTAAATTACTGTTCCATAGATAGCCAAAGGGTCAACCATAAAATCTACCTGTCCTAAAAAATTCTGAAAAAATTCTTGTAGGTTAAACTGTCCAACAATGCCAGGAAAGCTATTTGATTGCAATGGTCGTTTGGGAGTAAAACCTACTATAGTGACTTCAACATCACCTGATAGTCTGAGGGGGCGACGAAACAGGCTCAAAACCTTTGTGTGTAGGGGTGGTAACATTTTGTGATAGAAAAAGATAGGTCTAGTTTTGTCAATAAGACCAACAAGATTGATAATGTTACCAA
>CASBQA010000126.1 GCA_949127635.1 Nostocales cyanobacterium PMM_0069
CTTGTCCCCCCATCCCCCTGTCTCTAGATAATGGCGTTTGCCGTAATCTGGTATCAATTTCCCAGTAATGTTGGGCGGTTTCCAGTAATTCCCGCAGTGCGGCTAGTTGTTCGTAGGGGAGATTGCTACCATTCCACAAAAAGCGTTGAATTGCTCTATCTAATAAGGAAATGGGACTGGGGATAAGTCGTAATTCTTGTTGCGATCGCTGTTCTTCTATCCACTCTAATATCTCAGTATACGCTTTCGTCGCTGCATAGCCGATTCTGTCCCAGCGATCAAAGGTGGTAACGGCAAGCAAATTCGGGCGATCAAGATGCGGCACAAAGCAGTAATCTGCTATTAATCCTGCTCTTACTGGGTCGATGTAATGACTAGAAACCAAAAAAGGAAATAATAATTCATCTTTCTCCCTCTCCCCCTCTCCCCCGCTATATCCTTTACTCAAAACAACCAGCATCTCGGCTACGGCATCTCGGTCTACCAAGCGTCCCAAATCAGGATAAACTAGTGCCATAAGTGTAAGTAAGGCACGGATAATCGGTGAAGCAATCAAGGGGCGTTGGTCGTTGAGGGATTCTAAAAATATTCCTTGCTTAGTTAAAATTTCTACTAGGGTATAACGAGCGATCGCATCTAAACCAGGTGCAATTATTGCAACTTGATCCGGTTCGACTTCTCCAGTTTTGATGGCTTTGATAATTTCTTCTGCTGTTAGCCGCAAGAGTTGGGCGCGGGATGTCGTTTGAATCGATCGCACTACCTCTGGTAAACTGGAAAGCATCGATTCTGTAACTAATTCCACCATCGGCACGGTAAGCGTATCTGCAAGGCTGTTTTCTGCTGGTTGATTTAAAATTTCTACTCGACAACGCCTTGCTAACTCTTCTAAGTATTTCGGATCTGCTCCCAATCCCCAACGTACTGCACCATCAGGATTGTAAGTAAAAGCTCCTACAACACCTTGATCTAACAAAAAGTCAAATAAGCGACGTGCTACACCTGGATACTCATCTACATCATCAGCTAACACTGCTTGGTAACGTTTAATTAAGCGCTGTTGATAAAGGCGATCGCTTAACAAATGTTGACACCAAAGTTCGGTGATAATTCCATAAGTCAGCAATCCCCTTTCCAAACACCAATTACGCCAATCTAAAAGCAAAGTGCCTAACAATTGCGGATCTAAATTTACCGTATTTTCTTGCGGTAATATCGCTTTTGTTAAAATTTGGCTAATATCTTCGCAGGCTACACCACTGTAAGCCGCTAATTGTAATAAGTCTAGAATTCGGCGGACAACTCGATACTCCGAACCTCCCAAAGCTTGGAGAAAGTTTTCATCCAAATGCGATCGCCAAAGTTTAGTTGCTAATTCTTGCTCAGTCTCTGGACGTAATCTAACCGGAAATTGAGCCTTTAAGTGTAAAGATTGAATTAATAGGGGCCAAAATAAAATAATCTCATCCTGAAAAAAACCCAAGATCGTCTTAGCACGAACTGGATATTTTCCCTGAGTTGATGTAATAATTATATCTGCCAACTGTCGCCGATTATCGTCATTGGCGGCAAACACTAAAACTGCTGGTTCTGTTTGCTGAATATAGGGGTGTTTTTGTCGGCGTAAATCTTTTTTTTGTCCTGTATTTTTAGTATAGAATAATTCCTGGTTTGGATTTTCAGTTTGTATCCAACTACAGAACTGCTTCACCAAGCGAGCAGTCTTACCACTGCGGCTAGCGCCTACAATCCAAAGTGAATCAGAAACCACAAACCATCTATCTCCGAAGTTAATCTTTTATTATACCTTATGCGTTAACTTAAAATTAATAATCACCAAAAAGTGCTGGATGATTGCCGACGATGAAAATTTCTTTTTTTCGCCAAAAAGTATACAATTTTCTGCTAGCTGCTTACCGATGGTATTTACTGACAGCAGAACGTTCTCTAGATCAAGCTTACAAAGCAGCGTTACACATTAAGGGTATAGAAGAGGAACATTTTAATGGTAATAAAATAGACTTTGACTCATCCAAGTACACCAACAGCATGATGGATTATTTTGAGTCAGATCTGCAAAAACAATTAAAAATTGCTCGAATGCGGCTGACAGAGTTTAAAGCTAGCCGTTATTTTCTCAGTGAATCTAACCAAAAAGCTGCCAAGAAAGCAGGGATAGAATATACTAATCCGGCGACAATTTTAGAAAAACTTAAATTTATCGATGAAGTCATCGCTAAATACACGACCTTTGATTACGAAACAACTTCTTCAGATTTAGTTACCGATACCAAAGCGGAAAATATTCCATTAGATTCAGCGATCGCACCAGACATTGCACCGGCACCATTAGCGCAAAGGTTCTCAAGTAAAACTTGGGATAAAAAACCATTAAATAAGGCAAATTCAACCGGAATATTGCCTCGTTCAATTTTAAGTACTATCACTCGTTTACAAGTTGAGTTAGATCCGAAATCCGAACAAGATGTTGTTAAAAACTTTCGTCAGGCTCAAAGAAGAACAATTATATCTGTCAGATTTATTTTACTATTAATTATAGTCCCAATTCTCACTCATCAGCTTTCCAAAACATTGGTTGTCGGACCAATTGTTGATAGTTTTAGAAGTTCCGAGCAAACCGGAATATTCATCAATTATGAAATGGAAGAAGAAGCACTGCAAGCACTAGAAAAATTTGAAGAGAGAACAAAGTTCGACATTCTTATAGGCAGATTAACTCCCCTATCTCCTGAGGAGATGGAAAACGAGGTAAAAGAAAAGGCTCTTGAGATTGCCAAAGAATTTCGTGCCGAAAGCTCAAGTGCGATTAAAAATGTTTTTGCTGACCTTTGTTCGGTTGTTGCTGTTATCTCACTTTTACTGGTGAGTAAACCCTCCATTGCCGTAATCAAAGATTTCTTCGATAATATAGTATATGGTCTGAGTGATAGTGCCAAAGCATTTATTATTATTTTGTTTACAGATGTTTTTGTCGGATTTCACTCACCTCATGGATGGGAAGTGCTTCTAGAGGGTATATCACGTCATTGGGGACTACCAGGAAATCACGATTTCATTTTCTTGTTTATTGCCACATTTCCAGTAATTTTAGATACCATCTTTAAATACTGGATCTTCCGTTACCTAAACCGCATATCGCCTTCAGCAGTAGCAACCTACCGCAATATGAATGAATAAGCTTTGGGTTAAAAAAGTTACACAGTATTGTTTACTAGACAAGTAAAATTTTGCTGATTTGCTTGCGAACAAAGCAGAAAAAAATCAGTCTTTTCTACTAATAGAGTCATAAAGCCATGATTATCAAACAAACACTTTCAGTCTTAGCAATCTCTGCTTTAATGGTATTACCATCTGGTATTGCCACAGCAGATGACATTGACGTTCAGACCGGCAGCATGAGAGTCAGAGTTAGTGAAGACGGCACTACAATAATTAACTCGACCCCCAGACAAACAATTATTGTTCCGAGTCGCGTACCTACGTCAAGGGTACGTGTTGTACCAAATCGCAACCAGCGTTACAGCGTTTGGAAAAATTCTCAATCAACGCCAAATATTTGTAATGGGAAAAAAATAACCCAGCAAAGCACTCAAAGCAATAGGTCTGGCACTTCGGTTAACCGTACTTACAGTACCATGACAACAACATCTTGTTAAGAAGTTACGAGTCGTGATGCGTGAACCTACTTTAGTTTAACGTTTATGAAGACACAACCCCTGCATCTGTCCAAACGCGGATAGGTGCAGGGGTTTTCACAACTAAGTACACGCATTGCCAAAGTTAAAAAATGTAACTAATTTTTCCGGAACTTGCATAAATCTCCCAACCTCATCATATAGATACACCAAAGCTGAAAGAAGCGCGAGCTTTGCTGAGAGGTTTTTCAGCTTGCTTACATCCGCTGATTTTTGGCAGAAACCGAAAATCAAGACTTTTTCATCTAAAAAGTGAGTTATGGGGTTAAATGAAAAACTGTAGTTTTCTAAGTAACATGACTAGGGAATTAAATATTAAAAATTTCCTTCTTATTTGACATATCCATTTTTTAGATGAAAAAGACTCTGATAATCATCACTCTCAGCATACCCGTAGTTTTGTTAATACTTCTAGTACGGATGCCAAGTTTTGGACAGCGGGAACTCAGTCCACCGGAATGTCAAGTCAAAAAGTGGGATTTACCAGTGTTATTGAAAACCAAAAATCAAAAATCCCCATCACCAGTACTTGTCCAAAGGTCGCCAGTTGGTTGTTGTGAGGGTGATACCTCTTGTTTGGATGAAGTTTTATTTCCAGGTGAAAATACTCAAATACCAGATAAAAAGATACTTTTACAAGCTATCGATCGCAGTTTGGAATATTTGCAAACTAGTAATGCTGATGTTGCTTACAAAAATTATGAAGTGCCGGGAATTACACGCGATCGCGTCAGCAAAAGTCTGCAAAAATTCCGCCAATTGCTGCTAAAATCTAAATCTGCCACAGAACTTCATACAGCTATTGAGCGCGATTTTGTCCTTTATCAGTCAATCGGTAAAGACAATAAAGGTTCAGTTTTGTTCACCGCTTATTATGAACCACTTTATGCTGCTAGTCGCATTCCTACCGCAGAGTATCGCTATCCGATTTATAAATTGCCTGCTGACATCCAATCTTGGTCTAAACCTCATCCTACACGAGTGCAACTAGAGGGAGTTGATGGTTTGCAAGCTAAAGCAGGAAAGTTGCGGGGTTTAGAGTTCTTTTGGTTTCGCGATCGCCTGGAACCATATATGATTCAAATCGAAGGTTCTGCTAGACTTCAGCTGACCGATGGGACACAAACTACCGTAGGCTATGCCGGTAATACAGCTTACAACTATAAAAGCATCGGACGAGAATTAGCGAATGATGGAATATTACCCCTAGAGGGGATGACAATGCCGATTATTCTCGATTATTTTCACAAGCAACCACAAGCGCTAAATATCTATATTCCCCGCGATCCCAGCTTTGTGTTTTTTCAAGAAAACTTCGGTGCAGCAGCGCAAGGTTCTATCAAAGTGCCACTTTCTCCAGAGCGTTCAATTGCTACAGATAAATCTATCATGCCTCCTGGTGCTTTAGCGTTAATTCGTGCATATGTTCCCTTTGTCAAGCTTAGTGGGGAAATGGAGCATCGAATC
>CASBQA010000127.1 GCA_949127635.1 Nostocales cyanobacterium PMM_0069
CTACTTCCCTGTCACCTTTTCAATCACTTCTTTAGCTTTTTCACCGAAACTTTCTGGGGGATTTTGTGCTTTTTCAGCCTTTACATTTCTTTCATAAGCCTTTTCCATTGTATTAAGGCTTTCACCGTCTTTTATTGCTTGTTCGTAAGCTTCTTCTCGCTGTTCTTCGCGAAAACCAGCAGCTTCGTTACGTTCGTAAGCGCGGTCAATTTTTTCTTGTGACGTTGGTTTATACTCTGGAGGTATCAGCTTTAATTCTTCTAGTGTGGTTGCATAACTAGGCTGAACCACCATCAATAAACCGGACAAGCTGATAAAAATCATCAAACCAAAAACCAACATACTTGAAAGTAGTGCTTGCTTTAAAGCTAATAAAATTCTAAGCATGGAAAAACCCTCCTAATTTTCTGTTATGAGCCTTCGTTTAGCGTAAATAAAGACAATTACTTACACCATTTGCAAGGCTTAAAGGCATCCTAAGTGTTTAAGTACAGCTTTACCTTCTATCAAAGGATACATTAATTTTTTGCTATAACCAATTGTGATAAATGTTAATTCCTCGGCTTTGCATGGTAGATTCAAATAAATCTGTTTGTAGCGCTTCTTCTACAGGAAAAACACCTGGTTTATTCAATTTGCCCTCTAATAATAATTGAGCAATGCTACCTGTGCCACAACCCGAAGCCATTGCCGTATTTTGATGCAATAAGTCTGAGCAAAAAATTCTTGTCTCGCCGTTTTTTTGTCCTGTAACTTCTGAGCGTACTGCTACCCCAATACCAGTAAAGTTATTAGTCACATCGGTCATAAAATGACTTACATAAGCCAAAAATTCGATAGTTCCACGCTTCTGCATTAACCACTTTGGAAACACATGAGCAGTGATCCAAGTCATGTGATTGTAAAAATCGGGAACTGAGCCAAACTTAGTAATTACCGTTTTGATTGATGGGAAAGCGTGGGGTAATGTGAAGGTTTCTGGCATATCAAACCAGTAAACTCCAGTGCGTCCGTAGGGGGGGAGAAAGTTAACAGCTTCCCGTTCACTATAGGGTTTAACTGTTTGCCATTTGCCGTCTATCCAAGCATCAAAAGGATGTTGCAACCCTAGAAATGTTGTCCGCATGACGGTGACACCAGCACCACCAGATCCAGATACCAAATAACTTAAATGTATCTTTTCGGCTGTATCGAATTGCTCGACACCTTGACGTACCATGCTGTTAGAAATACCGGGAAAAATACCAGTATTAACAATTGCCGTAACACCAGCAGCGGTAGCTTGTTGATGATATTTTAAAGCTTTGCTGGTATATGAACGGTGATCGCTAACATCTACATAGTTAACGCCTTGTTCAATGCAAATTTTGAGAACATTGGCATCGCGGTAATGAAATGGACCGGCACAGTGGATGACTAAATCGGTAGACGCGATCGCACTCCGCAATTTGTCAACCTCCGCTAAGTCTAAAATCAGAAATTTCCGAGGCATATCGCTAGTTTCAATATCTGGCGATCGCCCAGTAATGGTAATTTCTGCCTGCGTGTGTGTGGCTAGATCCTGGGCAACACTACTGCCGATCCGTCCCCGTCCTCCAAGAATTAAAACCCGATTTATCATTGCTCCAGCATTGGCAAAAGTACCTTGATTACATCAATTTTCCGTTATCTTTGTCATCAATAACAAGTATGGATATCACCTACCTAAGAAGGAAGATTTTTAAATCTTACGCCTAATTTCCAAATAAGCAGCTAATTGAGGCTCAACCTCAACAACCATTTTTTGATAGAGTGATGCTTTGTTAATCGCTCTTCATCTCTATGTCCCAGGTATCGCTCCCAAAATCGCTGCATCCAAACTTACCCCTCACTGCTCTGGCACCGATGCAGGATGTGACAAACCTGTGGTTTATGAAAGTTATTGCCCATTACGGCAGTCCTGACTACTTCTTCACCGAGTATTTCCGCGTGAATGATACCTCACGGCTCAATCGTAACATTCTGGCAGCAATCACCGAAAACGACACGGGTCGCCCTGTTTTTGCTCAAATGATTGGCGAAAGCATTCCAGACTTAGTAAGAACAGCAAAGGAACTCTGCAACTATAATATTGCTGGAGTTGACTTGAACATGGGCTGTCCAGCACCTAGAATCTATCGCAAAAATGTTGGGGGTGGATTGCTGCTCTCACCAGAAAAAGTGGATCGGATTTTGGGAGAACTGCGTTCTGCTGTGAACGATCGCCCTTTAACTGTCAAGATGCGCGTAGGTTTTGAAAATACAGATAACTTTTACGAAATTCTAGATATGATTAATCGCCACAGCATTGATTTGCTCTCTTTGCATGGTCGCACTGTGAAAGATATGTACCACGGGGCAGTAAAATATGATTTGATCGGTGAAGCGGTTAGACGGGTCGATTGTCCAGTGCTTGCCAATGGCAATATCCACTCTGCCACAACTGCTATTAAAGTGCTTTCTCAAACCGGTGCGGCAGGTGTGATGGTGGGACGCTGGGCGATCGGGAATCCTTGGATTTTTAATCAAATTCGGCAGGCTTTGCGTAACGAGCCGATCGCACTGGTTCCTTTAGTGGAGGTACGCAACTATATTGATCGTTTATGCCAAACCCCCACAGCCGCAACTATGCCAGCGCGATCGCGCGTAGGCTACCTGAAAATGTTCCTCAACTACATTGCCCTCTTGGTTGACGCTGAAGGTCATTTCCTGCGGCTGATGCGACACACGCAGACTGAGGTAGAACTGCTTAATCTGTGCGATCGCTTTCTCCTTGCTGAAGGAACGAAAACTTTAGCCCTAGCACCCTATTCAGGTCTGTAACTATGGCAACTTAGTACAGCGAGCGCATAAGTCCATAGCGTTTTTTAACGCAGAGGAGCGCGGAGGTAAGCGCAAAGTGACGCAGAGTTTTTGTTATAAATTTTCGTCATGAACTTATGAAATGCTGAACTTAGTTTAGCACCGTTATGATTATCACTGCTATTGGATCAAAATTATTGCCTCTTCAACCTTCGTGGAAAGAGCTTTTTGCAATCCTTGCCCAACTTTCTCAATTAGTTGGTCAAAAGCCTCTTGATTCGCTGTCAGTTGTTCTCGAAGAACCTTCTCTAACTC
>CASBQA010000128.1 GCA_949127635.1 Nostocales cyanobacterium PMM_0069
ATGCCCAATGCCCAATGCCCAATGCCCAATGCCCAATGCCCAATGCCCAATTATGAGCATATCTACTTATTTATTGACAGATGCATCTTGTGGGAGTTTCTAAAATATCAAGATCCGTAGGAGACTAAAGAATAGCAGGAAAAGTCTCACGGGTCTTGAAGCAGCGATCGCGCTCACACAGCTAAGGAGGATTTATGCGTGCAGTACTGATGGCAGGTGGTTCGGGAACGCGGTTACGTCCGCTAACTTGTGACTTGCCCAAACCGATGGTGCCCATCCTAAATCGACCAATTGCCGAACACATTATCAATCTTCTCAAACGACATCACATTACAGAAGTTGTTGCCACACTGCATTATTTACCTGATGTCTTGCGAGATTACTTTCAAGATGGTAGCGATTTTGGTGTACAAATGACCTACGCGGTGGAAGAAGACCAACCACTGGGAACAGCAGGTTGCGTTAAGAACATTGCTGAACTTCTAGACGAAACCTTTTTAGTAATTAGCGGAGACAGCATAACAGATTTTGACTTAACAGCCGCAATTGAATTTCACAAACAAAACAAGTCTAAAGCCACTTTGATTTTGACTCGTGTCCCTAACCCAATTGAGTTTGGGGTGGTGATTACCGATGAACAACATCGAATTCGTCGATTTTTAGAAAAGCCTTCTACCAGTGAAATTTTTTCCGATACGGTCAACACTGGTATATATATTCTCGAACCTGAAGTTTTGGAATATCTGCCATCTCACATAGAATGTGACTTTTCTAAAGATTTATTCCCCTTACTTCTAGAGAAAGACGAGCCGATGTATGGTTACGTCGCTGAGGGTTACTGGTGCGATGTCGGTCACTTAGACGCTTATCGCGAAGCGCAATATGATGGCTTGGAACATAAGGTAAAACTTGATTTTGCCTACAAAGAGATGTCAACTGACTTGTGGGTGGGTCAAAACACTTATATAGACCCGACGGCTAAAATTGAAGCACCGGCGGTTATTGGCGATAATTGCCGCATTGGGGCACGAGTTCAAATTGAAGCCGGAACCGTAATCGGGGATAATGTCACCATTGGGGCTGATGCTAATCTCAAACGTCCAATTGTTTGGAATGGGGCAATTATTGGGGACGAAGCACATCTCTCGGCTTGTGTGATTTCTCGTGGTACTCGTGTAGACCGTCGCGCTCATGTTTTAGAAGCTGCTGTGGTTGGTTCGCTGTCTACTGTGGGAGAAGAAGCGCAAATTAGTCCAGGTGTCCGCGTTTGGCCCAGTAAAAAAATCGAGTCTGGGGCAATTTTAAATATTAACTTGATTTGGGGTAACACTGCTCAACGAAATTTATTTGGGCAACGTGGCGTCCAAGGATTAGCCAATATCGATATTACCCCAGAGTTTGCGGTCAAGCTAGGATCTGCTTATGGTTCTACTTTGAAACCGGGTTCTAAAGTCACGGTTTCCCGCGATCAGCGCAATATTTCGCGGATGGTGACGCGATCGCTCATCGCTGGTTTAATGTCTGTAGGTGTCGATATTCAAAACCTTGATGCTACCGCTATCCCCATCGCTCGCACAGTTATCCCCACAATGTCGGTAGCTGGTGGTATTCATGTGCGGGTACATCCCGATCGCCCTGATTATATCCTGATTGAATTTATGGATGTCAAGGGCATCAATATTTCCAAGGCAAAGGAAAAGAAAATTGAAGGAGCTTACTTTAAAGAAGATATGCGGCGATCGCAAATTCACGAAATTGGCGATGTCTCATACCCCAGTCAAGTAAATGATCGCTACTGCACAGCTTTTGAAAAGTTATTGAATATTGACACAATTCGTAACAGTCGGGCAAAAGTAGTAATTGACTACGTTTATGCTGTCTCTGGTGCTGTATTGCCGCAAATGTTAGATAACTTTGGTGCTGATGCGGTGGTGCTAAACGCCAGTTTGAATAAAAACGCCATGTCTACATCCGATAGAGAAGGGTTGATAACTCAGTTGGGTCATGTAGTGGAAGCTTTGAAAGCTAACTTTGGCGTTCAGGTGTCGGCAAATGGCGAACAAATGATTTTGGTGGATGAATCGGGAATTGCGATTCGTGGGGAAATGTTGACAGCGCTGATGGTGGACTTAATCTTAACTTCTAACCCTAGAGGGACGGTAGTAGTACCGGTTCATGCTTCCAGTGCTGTGGAACAGATTGCGCGTCGCCACGATGGTAAGGTTATTCGCACTAAGGCAAATCCTACCGCTTTAATGGAAGCTTGTCAAACAAATCCCAGTGTAGTTTTGGGTGGTAGCGGCGACACTGGCTTTATTATCCCGCAATTGCATCCAGGGTTTGATGGCATGTTCTGTATTGCCAAGCTAATTGAAATGCTCACAATTCAGGAGCGATCGCTTGCCTCTGCCAGGTCAGAATTACCGCGTGTAATTCACAAAGCTTATACAGTCCGCTGTCCTTGGACTGTCAAAGGTGCATTAATGCGGTATTTGGTAGAAACTCATCCCGCACAAAACCTGGAATTAATCGATGGGGTAAAAATTTGTCAACCCTACGATGACAGTTGGGTGTTAGTTTTACCAGATGCCAGCGAACCACTGGTACATTTATACATCAACAGCAACGATCGCGATTGGGTAGATGATTCCTTAAGACAATACCGCGCTCGCGTTCAAACTTTTGTGGAAAAACAAGAGGAGCAAATTCCACTAGAAGTGTAATTGGTGGTGGTTGGTTGTTAGTTGATAGTTGATAGTTGTTGGTTGACAATTAACCACCATCTACCATCCACCATCCACTAACCACTAACCACCATCCACTAACCATTCTCAAATGGCAAAGATGGGGACAAACTCTTAGGATATATTGCCAAGTCGGTTTCTGGGTCAAAAAAGTGGATTTTATCTGGTGTTAGCGATAACCATAGTTGTTCGCCAATACGCACAGTGCGATCGCTTGCGACTCTCACTTGCAGATAATTGCTTGGATAAGTAGTTTTATCTGGTTCGATAAGTTTGACAGCAAGATAAGTGTCGTTACCCAAGTTTTCCACCAAGTCCACTTCCACTGGTAGATTTTTAGTTGCAGGTAAACTTATACTTAAGTGTTCTGGGCGAATACCCAAAGTTAAAGTTTGCCCATCATATTTTTGTAATGCAGTTGCCCAAGCTTCTGGTAAAGTGAGACGAAACTGAGAATGGGTAATTATCTGGGGAGCTTGAAATTTTACAGGTATAAAATTCATTGGCGGCGAACCGATGAATTCTGCAACAAAACGATTCGCCGGACGGTTGTATAATTCCAATGGAGCAGCAACTTGTTGAATTTGCCCTTGATTCATAATGGCAATGCGATCGCCCATTGTCATCGCTTCAGTTTGGTCGTGGGTAACATAAATTGTCGTTGTACCCAGCTGACGTTGTAATTTGACAATTTGAGCGCGAGTTTCTGCCCGCAGTTTCGCATCTAAATTAGAAAGCGGTTCATCCATTAAGAATACTTGCGGATTGCGGGCGATCGCTCGTCCTAATGCTACCCGTTGTCTTTGTCCACCAGATAACTGTTTGGGTAAGCGATTTAACAATCCTTCCATTTGTAATAAATTGGCGACATAACGCACCTGTTCGTTCACTGCTCGTTCTTTCTCCGAAATATACTGGAGTCCCTTCGGTAACTTTCGCGTCACACTCACCAGGAGATTTTCCGCCCAGTTCCGCAGATGGGGAGACAAGGGAGAAATTCTTTCTTGTCCCCCTTGTCCCCCTTGTCCCCTTG
>CASBQA010000129.1 GCA_949127635.1 Nostocales cyanobacterium PMM_0069
AACTATCTTTTTCTCGTTTTCGGCTAAGGTTGTGACAATCCGCATCCGCTGTGAGCCGGTTTGCAAGAAGTCTTTGATGTTTTTGAGTTCACCGCTGCTGGGATAACGCAGTTCGTCGTCGGCTTTGAGAATAACTTGGCTGATTACAGTCATGATTAGTAAAATCACGCGACATATTATTAGTTAGTTTAACTAGTCTTAGGTACACAAATAAAGGGAGAAGCAGAAGGTGTCGATTACAGAATTGCTTCACACTGATGAAGATGATTCACCCAAATGGCAACAGGGAGAGTTAATTGAAGTTGAAATTACAGACTTGAGTGATACCGGCGATGGTGTCGGACGTTTTGACGATCGCGTAGTTTTTGTTCCCGATACAGTACCGGGCGATCGCGCTATTATTCGCTTATTACACGTCAAACCCAAATACGCTCACGGCAAGCTGCATTCCTTATCCCAAGCATCTTCAAGACGCATCCGTCCTAGTTGCATTGTGGCTGATAAGTGTGGTGGTTGTCAGTGGCAGCATAT
This sequence comes from Nostocales cyanobacterium PMM_0069, assembly GCA_949127635.1. Taxonomy (GTDB): domain Bacteria; phylum Cyanobacteriota; class Cyanobacteriia; order Cyanobacteriales; family Nostocaceae; genus Hassallia. The sequence goes on from CASBQA010000129.1 coordinate 532, forward strand.
CAGCTATGAGTACCAACTTGAAGCCAAACAAAATCAAGTTATTCAAGCTTTAGAAAGAATTGGTGGTTTTGTGCATCCACCAGTAGATCCAGTTTTGGCTGCACCTTCACCTTTCGGTTATCGTAATAAATCTACATATCCTGTGGGGAAATCGGCAACCGGGCAAGTGCAAGCTGGTTATTACCAAAAAGGTAGCCATCAATTAATTAACTTAAATCAATGCCCTGTGCAAGATGCACGATTAAATCCATTACTTGCCGAAGTTAAACAAGATATCCACACATCACAATGGCAAGTTTACGACGAACGCCGTCACACTGGACAAATACGCCATCTTAGTTTACGCATTGGGCGGCGCACTGGGGAAATGTTGCTAACAATAATAGTCAAAGACTGGAATTTACCAGGAATTGAAAAGCTTTCCGCTGCGTGGTTAAAACGCTTTCCGGGATTAGTGGGAGTCTGCTTAAATCGAAATGGCGATCGCACTAATGCAATTTTTGGTGACGAAACTCGTTGTGTTGCCGGAATTTCTTATCTGAGAGAACAATTCGCCGGATTAGAATTTCAAGTACGTCCAGATACGTTTTTTCAAGTTTACACCGAAACAGCCGAGGCGCTTTTGCAGGAAATTCAAAGAGAACTGAATTTGCAAGGAAATGAAGTTATAGTTGATGCTTATTGTGGTATTGGCACATTAACTTTACCTTTGGCTAAACAAGTCCGTAATATTACGGGGTTAGAAGTGCAAACCGAAGCTGTAGAACAGGCTATTTTAAATGCGCGAAATAACAAAATTAATAATGTGACTTTTGTTGTCGGTGCAGTTGAAAAATTGTTACCACAAATGGGCATTTTGCCCGATATTGTGTTATTAGATCCGCCACGGAAAGGATGCGATCGCAATGTCATCGAATCTTTAAGGCGATCGCAACCCCCACGTATCGTTTACGTCAGCTGTAAAGTAGCCACCCTCGCTCGTGATTTAAAACTTCTTTGTAAAGATGGAATGTATACCATTACACGAATACAACCAGCTGACTTTTTTCCCCAAACTGCTCATGTCGAAGCAGCCGCTTTTCTTGTTTTATCAGCTTCTGGTAAGGGTATTTAGTCCCTTGACAAAACTCAAATTTTTTATTTGTAGTCTAGTGCATAAGAAAAATGCTAAAATCGAATTAAGCTAAACATAGGATTCATTGAATTCCATTTGTATAAAGAAATTGAAGTGTATGGGTTACTCCTAAACTTGAATTTGGTTGTTTAAATGTCGAATCGGCGGTAAAAGAGTATTGCTATACTCTTATACATAATTTAAAGCATCTTTATTTGCAAACTGCATTATTGAGGTTTATTCTTGCCGTTTTACATTTCTCAACTGTAATTGTTGAAGATAACCGATGCTCCACAGTATTTTCACAACTTAGTTTTGAAGACGCTAGTTTGAAGGCAGCACGATCACCTCAACTTATATCAGGGTGCTTTTGTTTTGCAAACTGATGTCTAGCTAACTGAAGGCTATGGGGTTTCTCTTGTGATTACCATTTCGCTCCGTCCGGTTGGACGTAATTGGGGCACAATTAGTTTCGCCTCAACTCTATATCTTTGTCCAATATTAGATTTACTATTGGCAGAAATTCCGGTTAAATTTCAAGCCGAGTTGCGACTGGGACTTCAAGAAGCCCTAGTCAATGCAGCCAAACATGGCAATCATCTTGATCCCGGTAAAACAGTTGTAGTCCGTTTTTCCTTAATAGATAATCAGTATTGGTGGATTATATCAGATCAAGGCAGCGGATTTAGTCCATCTTGTACATGCGATCGCGATCCCACAGATTATCTACCCCCAGATGAGTCAGAAAACGGTCGTGGTATGACTCTCCTGCATCAAATTTTCGATCAGGTAGAGTGGAACCGCAAAGGCACAGAATTGAGGCTTTGCAAACAGCTAGAGAATCGACCCAGATTATC
>CASBQA010000130.1 GCA_949127635.1 Nostocales cyanobacterium PMM_0069
AATAAAAATATCGCAACCCTCGTAGAGACGTTCCGCCGGAACGTCTTTACATTGTATGATATAACACCATATAAAGGACGCGGTGAGGCGGATGATAAATCCTTGGTTCCGCGTCCTTTAATAATTATTTCCGTCAAGGGAAATGACTGCATTTTAGTATCAGTCATAAAAATTAGAAGCGGAAACCAACACCAGTTTGCAAGCTTAAAGCACCAGCATTGCTGTCTCTGTAAGCGTCAATACCCCATTTAGCATCACCATACAAAACGGTGTTTCTAGCAATTTCTGATTCAGCACCAACGGTTACTACAGGTGTATTTTTGTTTCCCAATTGGGTAGCTTTACCTTCATCGGTGACAAACGAGTAACCACCACCAACGTAAACGTTAGTATTTTTAGCGATCGCTGCATCGTAAGTTACTAATGGCATAACTGCGGTAGCATCACCACCGAACAAAACGGCACCCCGAAGTGAAACAGGTGCGTTAGGAATAGCAGCGCGTCCTTGAATATTACCACCTAACAAAGCTGCATCATTTTGTCTTCCGCCATTGGTGACACCAGCAGAAACACCAGCACCGAGATAGCTACCTTTTAGACCAAGTGTTTCAGCGGTTTGAGGAGTTTGAGCGCTAGCAATTCCAGCACTAAAGATAACAGAAGCAACAGCAAGTACTGAGGTTGCGAATTTTGCGAGTTTCATAAGTTCTTCCTGACTAGAGATTTAGTCAAATCAATGTTCTCTAGTACTAGAATCTCTTTTTTTACGAAATGTAACCTCGCACTTTTGGATAGCCTGAATGGGTTAAAATATTACACCCGATTGGGTGAACACACCAACTGCGATCGCACTCTCAAACCCAACGCGATCGCAGCTAATTCGGAGGCTTGCTGGTGGTATTGGTCACGCTGATTCCGTCATTGCGAGACGCTACGCGAACGCAATGACACTTGAAATTTTATAATTTTATTGAAGAATAAAAACTGGGATGCACCCCTCCTACTTCTTCAAAAAGCGCTGACGTAGACGAGAGACAAAAACATTCACCTCTGGTAATCTGATCCATGAGGCAATAATGCCAAAAATGGCAATCCCGACTACACCAGATACACATAACTCAAGCAGCAGAATCAACAAACCTTCTTTACCTAAATAGTGCTGAGAAAGTTCCAGAGTCGCAAAGCTGGCTATTCCACCTGCGATGCTAGCGGCAATTAAACCTAAAAACGGTAAACTCCACTCGCGCAAAGGTAAACCATTTAACTTCCGATTAAGTAAAAATAGCAGCATTAATACTGAACTGCAATTTACAGTTACTGTTGCTAAAACTAAACCGGGAGCGCCAAAAGGTTTAATTAAAAGGTAATCAAATAAAGCGTTAAAGAAGATATTAATCATACTGATGCGAAAAGGTGTATCGCCATCGCCTAAAGCATAAAACACCCGCACCAAAACATCACGTCCTAAGTAAACAAACATGCCAATTCCGTTGGCAATTAGCAGCGAGGACACCAGCGCTGAGTCTCTTCTCTCAAAAGCACCATGTTCGTAAACTATGCGGACAATTGGCACAGAAAGCGTGATCATCAATGCACCCAAGGGCAGCATGGTGAAACCTGAAAGTAACAAACCTTGGCGAATGCGTAATTTTAACTCATCCCAATTATTGGGGTCAGCAAGTCGGGCAAACATCGGTAATAAAGGAACCAAAATCATGTTAGAAATGATTCCTAAAGGAGTTTGCACCAATAATGACGCATTATTTAAAGCAGCAGCAACCCCGATAGTGGGAATTAAGGAAGCGAAAAACAAATCTGTGTAGAGGTTGATTTGCAGCATCCCAGAGGAGAAGGTAGCAGGTCCCATGATTTTCAGAACATCTCTTACCCCAGGCTGATTAAAATCAAATCGCAACCGCAATGTACCCAAACCAGACCGAGCTTGAACGATTACCTGCACCAACCATTGCAAAACTGCGCCGGCTAAAACTCCACCTGCCAAAACAATTCCGCCCAATTTGGCATATTCAAGACTGCTAATTTTTTCACCCAATTGGAGATAAAGGAAACCCAGACCTGCAATAACTGTAATACTAGAAAATAAAGGACTGATGGAAGGAAGCCAGAATTTATTGGCAGAGTTGAGAACTCCAAAGCCAATACCAATCAGTCCGGCTAAGAGTGCGATTGGTGCCATGATTTGGAGTTGTAAAATAGCGATCGCTCTCACTAAATCTTTGTGTCCCAATCTCAAACCAGGTGCAAAGATGTCAATCATCTGCGGGGCAAAAATTACCACAATAAGTGCCACGATTAACAGCATCCCACCGATCAGCGTCGTTATCGTTTCCACTAAAGGCGCCGCTTCTTCTTTCCTGCGCTTGGATAACACGCTGACAACCGCACTATAAAATGGTCCGTTAATCCCCCCTAGCAGTATTAACAGAAAACCAGGAATAGTATAAGCGTAGTTAAAAGCATCAGCAGCCGGTCCCAAACCAAAAGCCGCAGCGATCGCTTGCTGACGCACCAAACCAAAGACTTTACTAATTAACGTTGCAGCGGCAACAATGCCAGCTATTCCAGTCAGAGAACGAGATGTTTTTTCTTGTGCCACGAATTATTATTGATAACTCAAGCGATAGCAGTATGTCTTGAATATTTAACCCGAAATTGGATAGTCTGTCAGGCAAATTTGGAAAATGGGGACTAGGGACTGGGACGTGTTTTCGCTCTTCCCCGACACCCTAAAGGGTGCGGCTATACGAGCCAAGCCCACCTTCGTGGGCTAAAACCCTTTTTTCTTACTTAGCCCACGAAGGTGGGCTTTGTTTCTGTAGCCCCAGGCTTCCAGCCTGAGGGCTTTTCGGAAAGCGAAAACACGCCCTGGGGACTCGGAAAGAAATAGCAAAAAGACTCTTCCTAATCTCTACCGACAGCCTAAACTCTCGCGTGTGGAAACACCTGTAACTGGATTGACACCCGATGCGCGATCGCATAATAATGACACTTGATAGCGGTCAATCAAAGCATCGGTAAAATCAGCACCTGTAATATCCGCATCATAAAAGCGGCTACTTGTCAAGGTCGCCTCTGTAAAAATCGCGTTTTTCAGATTTGCCCCATCCATAGTTACGCGGTCAACTAAAGCGTATGAAAGATTTGCACTTTCTAAATTCGCTCTTAGTAAAATTCCCTTGGTGAGAATTGCATTACTTAAATTGCTCCCTTGGAAATTTGCCCCGCGCATCTCCGCTGCCACAAAAGTTACACCCGTCAAATCAATGTTAGAAAAATCACGGTTTTGTAAACTCATATTGCTGTAGTTGATTGTATTTACTTGAGCCAAAGCCGGATGGGGATTAAGTATTATCCACAAAGCAGCTAGTAGCAAAATGGCAATCAAACCCAAAAAGCGAAGCAAAATCTTTTTCATAAATTTGTTTAGGGTCAAAAGTCAAGAGTCAAGAGTCAAAAGTCAAGAGTCAAGAGTCAAAATTTAACTGTTGACCATTGATATCATGTCCGTTTAATTAACATTAATAAAAACATCGCAACCCTCGTAGAGACGTTCCGGCGGAACGTCTTTACATCGCAACCGTCGTAGTTCCGGTGGAACGTCTTTACATTGTAAGTAATTTACCATTGACCATTGACCATTGACCCTTGACCCTTGACTACTTCCAATCCTTACCAATACGGATTGTCAGGTCAGATTCGAGGTCGCCGGTAGAGGAGACATCGATATTACCTAAGCCTAAAATATTTTGTAGGTCAACTCCTGTTTGGTGGTTTCCTTTTTGGACAACAATCTGAGTTTGGCGTTGGGTATCGGGCCAATCAGCTGTTGTGTTAATTTTTGTAAAGCCCTTTTGTTTGAGATATTTGATAACTTTTTCAGTTAACTGAGGTTGATTGGATGCATTTTGAATAGTAATTTTCAGGTTCTGAACTGGACGCACATCTGGCTTAATACCATTCAGATTCACCCCAACGTAATCATTCAATAGCCTTTGTTGTCCGGTCATGTCCAGCCAATAGCTATTTGGATCTTGGCTTAAGCGGCTGAAAATACCTGGCAACATCGTCATTTGGAAATTATCTCGATCCACATTGACGGAGAAGTTGACCAGTGCCATCATTTCTTCCATCTTCAGGTTGGTATCAAAATACTTCCGCATCATCCGGGTCAATTGCGGCAATCTGGGTAGTACAGTGGGGTTATTGAGACGATTGACTAATCCTGCCAACAGTGCTTGCTGGCGCTGTACTCTCGGTAAATCTCCCATCCCTGGATCGCGGTATCGAACAAACTCGTCTGCTTGGTCGCCGTTGAGGGTTTGCCAGCCTCTAACTAAAGAAGCTTCTCCAGAAGGGTCTTGGTATTCCATCGAACTAGGCACGTAGACCTCGACGCCACCCAATTGATCTACCAACTGACGTAAGCCGCTGGTGGAGATGCGAATATAGCGATCAATAGGCGCATTGTTCAAGGTACGACTAACTACCCGTGCCGCCAAGACGGGACCACCTTGAGCGTTAGCATCGGATATTTTGGTCAATCCTTTTTCAGGAATGGTGGTCATCGTATCTCTGGGAATTGAAAGTACCCGAATCGATTTGTCACTGGGGTTTAACCGTACCAGTAGCATGGTATCGCTTTTGCCTGCAAAGCTTTCGGGTGAACCATCAACAGTGCCTTTAGTTGGTTCAATGCCCATGATTAAAATATTCATTGGGCGGGAAAGCTTATATTGAGAGAGTTTGCCTGCCAACTCTCCCGGCATTGGCGTTTTTTGCGGATCTTTACCGGCGGCAAGAAGTTCTTCATCGGTTCGATCCAAATCGCTCCATAGTGGAGTCCACAGTGCCAATGTGGAAACGAGCAAACCAGATAAAACGATACCTAAAACTGCTGTGAGTATCCACAACAACCACCTCGGCATACTTAAACCCAAGCGATCGTAAAGCTCGTTGGGGATGGAACTTACTGATTCAACAACGGTTCGGTTCGCTGCTGACTGTTTTAGTTCGATTTCATCTTGTACATCAGGTATCAGCTGATTTTCTGGCAGTTCTACCTGATTTTCCGGCAGTTCCACTTGATGCGGCATTACTTGATTTTCTGAAAATTGTACTTGTTTTATCACGATTATCTCCCCACTCAACCACTGCCTAAACGTATGTTAATCCAAGCTACAAAAGTTGCCAGTAGAAATTGTCACAGTACACTTGTAATGTTCGTTGCTTAAATTTGTATGACAGAATGAATACTCCATTTTTCCCTGTAATTCTTGCTGGTGGTAAAGGTGAACGTTTTTGGCCCCTGAGTCGCGCTTTGCGACCGAAGCAATTTTTGAGTCTCGATGGTAGCTCTAGAAGTCTTCTACAAGCAACTGCCGATCGCCTGCTACAAATTGCTGACGGTTGGGACAATTTGTGGGTAATAACTTCTAGCCAGATAGCTCAAGGAGTCCGAGAACAACTTCCATCACTGCCATCTGAAAATTTACTTGTCGAGTCACAGGGAAGAGACACTGCCGCTGCTGTCGCTTGGGCAAGTTTGGAAATTAAAAAGCGTTACGGTGAAGAAGCGATGATCGGCTTTTTCCCTGCTGACCACTGGATTGCTGACCAAGAAGAGTTTACACGTACAATACAAGCTGCGACTCAACTGGCGGCAAGTTCAGAAGCGATTGTCACCCTGGGGATCAAGCCAACTTTTCCATCAACTGGCTACGGCTACATTGAAGAAGGCAAAAATATTGGTAGCTTTGGTGAGTTGCCAGCTTATCACGTTAATCGCTTTACTGAAAAGCCTGACCGAGAAACGGCAGAAAAGTTTCTTGCTACGAAACGCTTTAGCTGGAATAGCGGTATGTTTATTTTTCGGGCAGGGGTTGTTCTCAAAGAACTGCATACCCACGCTCCGGAAATTATTGAACCGCTAGAACAACAGGGTGAGGAAGATGCTTATCCGCAGTTGCCTAAAAAGAGTATAGACTATGCCCTAATGGAAAAAACAAGTATAGCCTATGTATTACCGGTTGAATTTGGTTGGGATGATTTAGGTGATTGGAATGCGATCGAACGTTTACTTAAAAAAGAAGACAATCCCAATGTGGAACTGGCTACTCATGTAGGGCTAGATACCCAAGGTGCGGTTATTTACGCTACCGATCCAGATGATGTAATTGTGACTATCGGTTTAGAGGATGTGGTGATTGTGCGCGATCGCAACGTCACCCTGATTGTCAAAAAAGACCGTACCCAGGAAATCAAGCAAATCCTCAAAACCTTACAGAGTGATTCCCGATTTACCGAACTCTTGTAAAAGTTAAAACTCTTGGCAGAGGCGTAAAAGCTAGCATCTACATTATAACTTAAATGTCTGTTATTTTATCTAAGAGTTATGCAAGTCTATAGCCTTGAGCCTCTAGCCAAGACAATGGCAATAAACTCAATTATTGCCTATCAAAATTATATTTCTCCTCACAAAGGATTTTCTTGTCCCCATCGTCTATTACACGGTGGGGATTCCTGCTCAAATTACGTTAAAAGAATGCTGACCAACCAAAGTTTGACAGAAGTTGTAAAATCATCAGTACAAAGATTCCAAGATTGTACTCAAGCAAGTAAAATTCTGACCAGTAACGGCTTCAGATGCATTGTCATCCCCTGCTG
>CASBQA010000131.1 GCA_949127635.1 Nostocales cyanobacterium PMM_0069
AGATGTCAGGCTATAAGCAAGTGGGTTTGCAAGAGTGGTTACAGGCGTGACGGGAGCGGTTACAGTCGTGACGGGAGCAGTTACAGGCGTGACGGGAGTAGTTACACGCGTGACGGGAGCGGTTACAGGCGTGACGGGAGCAGTTACACGCGTTACGGGAGCGGTTACAGGCGTGACAGGAACGGTTAAGGGAAGAGACGCGATAAATCGGCGTCTCTACAAAGGACTGATTTGTGATCTATGATTTTCATCAATAAATAGTATATATACTGGGATAAAATGTATATTTTATTTGAGCTTAAGTTGCGAAATTTTAACATTAAGAAACCAAATCTTGTTTAAGAGACTAGAATTTGGGTGGTAGCTAAGGGACTGCGGACTAGGGACTGGGTAAGAATTTTCATCCATCAGTAATCCCAAATCCCAAATTCTTGGTTAGATTAAGCTACTGTAAGTTATTTTCAACGGGAAGTCAGGTTATGGCGATCGCCACCATTAATCCCGCTACAGGGGAAACACTAAAAACTTTTGAGCCGCTAACTGATGCGGAAATTGCCGCTAAGTTAGATTTGGCAGGTTTGGCTTTTGATGAGTATCGCAAAACTGACTTGAGCGTGCGATCGCACGCTCTCAATCAAGCTGCTGATATCTTAGACAAAGAAAAAGCTGACTTTGCTAAAATAATGACCCTAGAAATGGGCAAACCTTACAAAGCTGCCATTTCTGAAGTCGAAAAATGCGCCGCAGTTTGTCGCTACTATGCCGAACACGCTGCTGAATTTCTCGCCGATGTGGAAGTGAAAACCGATGCTAGTCGTAGTTTTGTCCGCTATCAACCATTAGGTGTAATTCTCGCTGTGATGCCGTGGAATTTCCCCTTTTGGCAAGTATTCCGCTTTGCTGCACCAGCATTGATGGCAGGTAATGTCGGCTTGCTGAAACACGCTTCTAATGTGCCGCAGTGTGCCTTGGCAATTGAGGATATCATCCAAAGGGCAGGTTTTCCCAAAGGTGCATTTCAAACACTATTAATTGGTGCTGCAAAGGTAGCAAATTTAATGGCTGATGATCGAGTCAAAGCTGCCACCTTGACAGGAAGCGAACCCGCAGGTGCATCACTTGCGGCTGCTGCGGGCAAACAAATTAAAAAAGTCGTCTTGGAATTAGGGGGAAGCGATCCGTTTATCGTGTTAGAAAGCGCTGACTTAGAAACAGCAGTTGCAACAGCGACTACAGCGCGGATGTTGAATAACGGGCAATCATGTATTGCAGCGAAACGTTTTATTGTGGTGGAAGCGATCGCCGATAAATTTGAAAAACTACTCTTAGAAAAATTCCAAGCCCTAAAAGTTGGCGATCCCATGTTACCAGAAACCGACTTAGGACCTTTAGCAACTTCCGGTATTCTCCAAGATATAGACCAGCAAGTGCAAGCAAGTCTTAAAAACGGCGCAAAAATCCTCATCGGTGGACAACCTTTAAGCGATCGCCCTGGTAACTACTATCCGCCCACGATTCTTACTAATATTCCCACAGATAGCCCCACCGCACAAGAGGAATTTTTTGGACCTGTGGCAATGTTATTTCGGGTTCCCGATATCGATGCGGCAATCAAGCTCGCAAATGATACACCTTTTGGTTTAGGTGCAAGCGCTTGGACGCAAAATGAGGAGGAAAGCGATCGCTTAATTTCCGAAATTGAAGCCGGTGCCGTATTTATCAACAGTATGGTAAAATCCGACCCCCGTATGCCTTTTGGGGGTATAAAGCGTTCCGGGTATGGACGGGAGTTGAGTATTCAAGGCATACACGAGTTTGTCAATGTTAAAACAGTGTGGGTTAAGTGATTTTAACCGCTGATGCACGCGGATGGACGCAGATAAAAGAGGAGATTATCCGCGTTTATCTGCGTCCATCTGCGGTTGTTATATCTTTTACTAGTAAGGAAATTAAATGAATACAGCGGATCTACTGGTACAGTGTTTAGAAAATGAAGGGGTGCAATACGTTTTCGGACTCCCTGGAGAAGAAAACTTGGACGTTTTGGAAGCATTGAAAAATTCTTCCATTCAATTTATCACCACCCGTCACGAACAGGGTGCGGCATTCATGGCAGATGTCTACGGGCGCCTGACTGGAAAAGCCGGGGTGTGTCTTTCTACACTCGGTCCTGGGGCAACTAACTTGATGACGGGTGTCGCTGATGCTAACCTGGATGGTGCGCCTTTGGTAGCAATTACCGGGCAAGTTGGCACAGATAGAATGCACATCGAATCGCATCAATATTTAGATTTGGTAGCGATGTTTGCCCCGGTGACAAAGTGGAATAAGCAGATTGTGCGACCGAGTATTACCCCAGAAGTTGTGCGAAAAGGCTTTAAAGTAGCGCAAAGTGAAAAACCTGGTGCAGTTCACATCGATTTGCCCGAAAATATTGCCGCTATGCCTGTAGAAGGGAAACCTTTGCAGAAGCATAATATTGAAAAAACCTATGCTTCTTTTGCGAGTATTCGGGCAGCAGCAGCGGCAATTTCCCAAGCGGTTAATCCGTTAATATTAGTGGGAAATGGTGCGATTCGCGCTCAAGCTAGTGATGCTGTGACGCAATTTGCTACGCAGATGAATATTCCTGTTGCCAATACATTTATGGGGAAAGGTGTAATTCCTTATACTCATCCTTTGGCATTGTGGTCAGTGGGATTGCAACAGCGAGATTTTATTACTTGTGCGTTTGATAGTGCAGATTTAGTGATAGCGATCGGCTATGATTTGATTGAGTTTTCCCCGAAAAAATGGAATTCTAGCGGTAAAATTCCCATTGTTCATATTGGGGCAAGTCCGGCAGAA
>CASBQA010000132.1 GCA_949127635.1 Nostocales cyanobacterium PMM_0069
AGATATCTCAGTCCGAACCGGCAAACCGTCTGCATAGGCGTTTTGGATTCCGGCGTGTCCCGCCGTACTAATCAATTCTATTCCTCTATTTCTAATTACTTGACCACTAGCAACATCCCTATCAGTCGTGTAATTACAGCTATGACAATGATGTACCCTAACACTCAAGTCTTTTTTAACTTCTGCACCACACTCAGGACACTCTTGAGAAGTCCCCCTAGAATTAACTTCACCGAAGAATTTACCACGCTTCCAACAAATGTACCTGGTGATAGCTCGGAATTCTCCAAACCCTGCATCAAGCATCTGTTTCCCAAGCATCCCTTTAGCCAGAGTTCGGTAATCCAAATCTTCCATGAAGACCATATCGCCAGTATCACAAAGAGCGTGGGCTTGTTTAAAGTGAAAATCCTTGCGAGTGTTATCAATCGCGTGGTGAAGTCTAGCAACTTTGATACGTTGTTTGTCATAATTTTTAGAGCGCTTCTTTTTTCTAGAAAATCTGCGTTGCAGCAATTTCAGCTTGCTTTGCATCACTTTCAGAAACTTAGGCGATTTTACGAAAACGCCGTCACTGGTTGCCAAAAACTTTTCAAGTCCAACGTCTACACCAATGGGGTGTCCATGTGGCATTGGCGAGGGAACACTGACATTACATTGAATGTTAATGGAGGCGTACCAAATATCTGCCTTGTTGATTATCCGAACTTGTTTAACCACAAATCCATTTGGAATTGGGCGATGCAAGTTGATTGGAATCAACCCCAGTTTAGGCAGTGCAATGTGTATCCCAGATACGGGATTCTCTTTAAATTGGGGAAACAACAAAGACTTGAATTGCCCAAACTTTTTAAATCTGGGGAATCCATGCCCAATTTCCCGAAATCCATCCCAAGCTCGGTGCAACTGTTTGATAGCTTGCTGCAAAACTTGACTAGGTACTTCACTCAATCGGGGAAATACTTTTTTAGCTTTTGGCAAGGCATTAAGCTGGTTCACTTCGCTAGGGAAAGGAGCGCTACTCGCCATGATGTACTCATGACTAATAGAGCATCTGTCAACCATACATTTCCGACTATTGCACCAATCCTTAATTTCTCGCAACCCGTAGTTATAGGCAACGCGACAAATGTCCATCCACTCAAAAAGCGACTGTTCTTGAGCGATATTTGGGTAGATTCGATAGCGGTAATTCATGGTTAACATTCCACCACTTTAATACATTTACTGGAGAATGTAAATCTAGTAAATATAAAGTCGTGCTAGAAGCACGGGGTTTTAAACCCATTTTTCTGATAATAATCAGACGCGAACCCGTGTAAAAGTTACTCAGGCGTTCACGTTGGCGGAGCCTCTCGTAGAGAAGTGACTCCGTAGGAGTATCGCGTTAAGTATAATTGCTCCCTAGATAGTTTTGTATCAACTTTAACTCTATTCTCAGGATGAAATTATTCGCTCTTACTTCTGGTAGAAATTAATGATGCGTTATCTTAAACCCTTGATTAGACTATTCTGTGCTACGTCTCTACATTCATTTTCACTCCTATGTCTAGTGATAAAAATAGATTATTGTCTAAATATATAGAAGTTTTTGGATGCCGAGAGTCACGACAATCAAAAAAAGATATATTTATTGTTGACAATATCGCATCTATTCAAAAAACAATCATGACAACTGCATCTTCCATTTTTCTGGCTGGAGCTAGTCGGGGTGTCGGTAGAGAAATTGCCAAATGCTTAATTGCAGAACAGCAAAAGGTAAAAGCACTTTTGAGAACAGAAGCAACTCGTGATGAATTAGAAGCAATGGGTATTGAGGTAGTTTTGGGAGATGCTTTGAATAGCGAAGATGTAGAAAGTGCTATACTCGGAGAACCCATCGACACAGTTATCAGTACTATTGGTGGTTTGCCTCAAGTTAGTGTAAGAGCAGATTATTTAGGCAATAAAAACTTAATTGATGCAGCGGTGAAAGCGAAAGTGCGGTCATTTATTTTAGTGTCTTCTATAGGTAGTGGGGATAGTGTGGTAGCATTGAATCCACAAGCATTAGAAACACTGCGATCGGTTTTAATAGAAAAAGAAAAAGCCGAACAACATCTAATTGCTAGTGGACTTACATACACCATTATTCGTCCCGGTGGATTAAAGTCAGAAGCTGCAACTGGAAACGGAATCTTAACTCAAGATCCACGCATCGCAGGTATAATCCATCGTGCAGATGTCGCACAGTTAGTTTGTCGTTGCTTAAATTCTGACAAAGCTAACAATCAAGTATTATCAGCAATAGATAAAAATATGCTTTTTGGGCAAATAGAATTTGAGGAATTCAACTTAGATTAAAAAATTATAGTTTAAAAACATTGTAGAGACGTTTCGGCGAAACGTCTCTACGAGTTTCGGCGAAACGTCTCTGGTAAAGGGTTGCCCCGATAACGTTCACCCTCCACTAATTACCATAATTACCTGTCCATAACGGACTCCAATCACCAGAAGCAACAAAACTTGCCCAATAATAAGGATGCTGGTATTGAGGCGTTTTCAAGAACTCTAACTGCGCTTGTCGTAGTGCTTCATGTTTACCCTTACCTGCGTTTAAATTTTGGTAATACTTTACCATCAAATCCTTAGTTCCCTCATCGTCTATAGTCCACAAACTCAAAACTTGAGTCTGAGAACCTGCAATTACCAAAGCGCGACGTAAACCATAAAGCCTACCTCCTACTTGGAAATCACCCAGTCCAGTTTCGCAAGCTGACAGCACCACCAGCTGTGTTCCCCGTAAATTCAACCCAGTAACTTCCAAAGCTGTGAGGATACCATCATTAGTATCTGATGAACCTTGCCGGCGATTATTAATACCCGCGAAAGCTAACCCAGAAGCTAACAAGGGATTTTCTAGTTTCAAAGTTTCGAGTAATTGCTCATTGAAATTATCTGCGACTTCTTTCTTAGTAATAAAGAAACCGTGAGTCGCTAAATGCAGGATACTCGGAGCTTGTAGTTTTTTAACCGCAGCTTCAGTAGCTTGTTTGCCAGAAATGATTATTGTATCCGGAAAAATCTCTTTGATTTTATTTGCTTCCTCTAAACTGTTGTAAAGTGGGGCAAATTGCAAGTTTTCTAAGTGACCAGAAGGACGATTTCCTAAACCACGTACACCAGAAGATGGTGCAGTTATTTCCTGCTGGTTGTAGTTGATATTTGCAAATACTACCGGAGGTCCTACGCTTTTAGCTGCTATCTGAAAGCGTAGCAACTCTCGTCCAGTGTTGAGATAAGAGAAAGCGTAACGTTGAATCAGGTATTTATTTTGTTCGTCTAATAGTGCTTCAAAGGGAATTATTGTTAACTGTCCATCGGGTGATAATAGCAAATGATGTGCATCGCCCAACAGTGGACGGATGGGTGCCATAACTTGCCGATCTAATGTACGAGCAAGTTGCTTAAATGATTGGTTAGTAGTAGTAGTAGTAGGAGTAGTAGTAGTAGAATAACGGGTGTGAGCATCAGGTGGTTTTTCTGCCAACGCTTTTCGTAGATTATAAACAGATGTGTCAATAGTATCGGCATCTGCCAAGTCAACCCACTTTGGATCTCCAGAAGAACGCAGCACCGCAGCTGCATAACGCATTTTACCCGATTTTTCAGCCTGTTTAGCTTTGGGATTAAATGGCTGATACCGCACGATTTCCACCAAAGCCGCATCCTTAGGTATCTGAGCTTGGATGGCTGCTAACTCTACTGGTTGGGTGGTAATCTGGAATTCAGTACTTTTATTAATAATCCCTTCTTCTATGCGATCTTTTTTTAGATTTAATAGCTGAAGTTGAGCTTTATACTCACTAGCGCTTTGGTTTGCTTGCCCTCTGTATATTAGTGCTGATAGGTTTTGATTGACGTTCTGCCATTCATCAAATAATTTTTGTGTTTCTGGTTTATCTGCAAGGTGATTGCGTAGTATTTGTATGCTGTCGATAACGGTGTCTAGTACACGTACTTTCCTGCGTACCAGTGTGGTGAGCGCTAGCCTTGCAGCTGTAGGATTATTAGGATTTTTGAGAGATAGAGATATGGCTTGGTAGGTTGAGAATAAAAAGGTTTTGGCGTAGTCCTGTTTACTTTCTTCTGAGCCAACAGTAAAAATAAGTCCATAATTATGTTCTTCAATTGCTAGCCCACGACTAGAGAAATCAATAGCACGGGTGATGTCACCCTGTGCTTGGTACAAATGTGCTAAATTGTTCAGGCTAGAAGCGACAAGAGGATGTTGTTTACCCAGCATTTTCTCTCTTATTTCGAGCGATCGCAAATACAGAGGTTCAGCTTTTTGATAGTTTCCCTCTTCTTGATACAGGGAAGCCAAAGTGTTGACGCTAGTAGCAACATCCGGATGTTCTTTACCTAGTATTTTCTCTCTTATTGCTAGTGCTTCCAGATACATGTATTCGGCTTTTTCATAGTTTCCCTGTGCTTTGTACAGTTCTGCCAAATTGTTCAGATTAGTAGCAATATTAGGATGTTCTTTGCCCACTAATTTCTCCATAATTGCCAGAGAGCGCAGATACAGAGGTTCGGCTTTTTCATAGTTCCCCTGTGTTTGGTATAAGGAAGCCAAATTATTCAGGATATTAGCGACCTCAGGACTTTCCTTACCCAGCATTTTCTCCCTTATTGCTAGTGCTTGCAAATACAGAGGTTCAGCTTTTTCAGAGCTACCCTGTGTTTGGTACAAGGAAGCTAAATTGTTCAGGCAAGTAGCCACATTAGGATGTTCTTTACCCAGTACTTTCTCGTAAATTGCCAGAGAGCGCAAATACAGAGGTTCAGCTTTTTCATATCTCCCCTCAGCTTTGTACAATTCTGCCAAATTATTCAGGCTAGTGGCAACAAGAGGATGTTCTTTACCCATTACTTTCTCGTAAATTGCCAAAGAGCGCAGATGCAGAGGTTCAGCTTTTTCATACAACCCCTGAGCTTTGTACAGTTCTGCCAAATTATTCAGGGTAGTAGCAACATCAGAATGTTCTTTGCCCAGTACTTTCTCAGTCATGAAAAGTGCCCTTTCTGCTGGGGCAATAGCTTCATTGTATTTACCTGCGTTATACAACTCAATAACTTGTTTATTCAGTTGCTTCGCTTCCTGCAACTCTGCTGACTGTTGTGCTGACAATGGTGTCTGAGATTGTCCTGTTACTTGTCCTGGAATGTTGACTAGCAGCTCGAATGTTATTGCTGCTGTCATTGACCAAAATACCAATTTGATGCAACCTTTAATTTTTTGCTGGGAGAATCTATGCACGTATTTCTGCTTCCTAGCTTATTAGCGACAATCGGTCAAAATATACCTCAAAAGCGAAAATTGATTTTTTGGTTTTGCCAAAAACTTTACAACGTCTTACCGTTATTAAATCAAACAATCAAGCAATAAACTCTTCTCAGCTTTAAAGCGCGTACATTTTGGCTCCAATGCTACTTGCAGGGGAAAACCCACGCAAATTATAATTATTAAGACTTTTATGGCGTTTTTGCACGTTTTGCGCTAAAAAACAGTGGAGAGATCATTGCTAAAACTGGAGCAATTGGCTTGTAGCTAATTTTCATAAGTATGTCTGTTGAATGCTAGACTTGGAGAAATCAGTACTAAATCTTACTTCCCATTGATTAAGAAGAAAGTATACAACTGATTAAGAGAAAGCTATTATTTCCAAGTTATCCTTACTGTGACAAAAATTAATAAAATATAGCGCTTTAGTTATTTAAATCTGCCAGAACGCTAGGAGTTATTAATTATTCTGTAAAATTGTTTGCAAACCCTTTACTAATCTTTCTATCCCTTCTTTCGCTGTCTCTTTTTGCAGGGCACCATAAGCAACTCGCAGATAACATCCATTATCCATACCAAAGGTTGTACCGGGAATGACTGCTACAAGATGTTCTTTAATTAATCTTTCTACTAATTCAAAAGCCTCTATATTACTATGAACTTTGAGGAAGAAATAAAAGGCACCATCGGCGGGGGTAATGGTACAGTGATTTTGTAGGCGATTGAGTGAGTTAAGTACGTCATAGCGTACTTGGGCGATCGCTTCCAAATTTTTCCTCAAATACTCTTCTTTTGCCTGCAATGCTCCTAATGCTGCATACTGAGAAATCACAGGCGGACAAATCACTATTGTATCTTGTACTTTTTTAACAGCTACAAGCAGATGTTTGGGAATCACCATATAGCCAATCCGCCAACTTGCAAAACCGTAAGCTTTGGAAAGGCTATACAAAGAAATAGTATATTCACTACTTCCTGAAAATGCAGCGGGGGAAGTATGTTTTACACCGTTATAAGTAAAATATTCATAAGCTTCATCATTAATATGGTAGATGTTGCGTTCTTTACAAATTTGATTTACTTGCCGCAATGCTTCTTCAGAATAAACTACACCTGTGGGATTATTCGGTGAAATGGTAACTATCGCCTTTGTTTTTGATGTTATCGCTTTGGCGATCGCATCCACTCGCAATTGATAATTTTCATCAGTTTCTACCAACACCGGATGACAACCCGCTATTGTGATTGCCATTTCGTGATTAAAATAATAAGGCGTATTTAAAATAATTTCATCGCCTATTGATGCGATCGCCAGAATGGCATTCATAAACGCCATATTACTGCCAGCGGTAACAACAATACAGTTTTCATCGTTAATTTCAATGTTGTTAAAGGCTTGTAATTTTGTTTCAATTGCTGCTAATAAAGGAGGAATTCCCTCAACAGCTTTGTATAGATTATTATCAGATTCAGCGAAAAATTTTGCCAAAAACTCGATTGCTTCGGGTGGCGGATTGTATGAAACAACACCTTGCCCTAAAGAAATGGTTCCAGGATTCCTTTTAATTAATTCGCCAACGACAGGTATTATGGGAGACTGCACTGCCTCCATACGAGAAATTAAGTTTTTCATGCGTTCACAAAGTGACTCCGTAGGAGTATCGCGCTGATTTGAGCTATGTTTAATTTTCTCGTAAATATGCCCCCGTAGTAAGGACTTCATATCATGTCCGGTCAAACAGCCATAATAAAAGAACCCCTCCCCAACCCTCCCCGCTTGCGGGGAGGGTGCCACAGGCGGGTGGGGTTCTTCATGAATTATGGATAATTGCGCGGATATGATATTATTCCCAATTTCCCAAAAGAAAGTGACTCTGAATTTTTCAGAGTCACCCTCAAATCTCCAACCTGAACGTTTTAAAGTTTCACAAAATGTAGAGGTGTGAAAGCTTACTTACTTTCTGCAATTGGCACCCATTCAGTGTGGAAGGTACCAGGTTTATCAGTACGCAGGTAAGTATGCGCTCCGAAGTAATCGCGTTGTGCTTGAGTGAGGTTTTGGGGTAGGCGATCGCGTCGATAGCTGTCAAAATAATCTAATGACGCACTAAATGCCGGTACGGGAATACCTAGTTTAGCTGCTGTAGCCAACACTTCACGCCAAGCTGTTTGTCTGTCGAGAATCGTCTGCTTGAATTCTGGAGCCAATAGCAAGTTAGGTAGTGTGGGATTTTCGTCAAAAGCTTTCTTAATTTTATTCAAGAATCTAGCACGAATAATACAGCCACCTTTCCAAATCCGCGCCATTTCGCCTAAATCCAAGTTAAAATTGTACGTTTTGGAAGCTGTACTTAAAAGTGCCATTCCTTGAGCGTATGAGCAGATTTTCGAGCAATATAGAGCATCGCGCACCATATTGATAAACTTCTTAGTATCTCCCTCATACTTGCCAGTGGGACCTGTGAGAATCTTCGATGCAGCAACCCGCTCATCTTTAATCGAAGACATAATCCGCGCATTTACTGCCGCTGTGATTGTGGGAATAGCCACTCCCAATTCTAACGCAGTTTGCACAGTCCAGCGTCCGGTACCCTTTTGCCCTGCGGCGTCCACAATCAAATCCACCAAAGGTAGATTTGTATCTGGGTCAATGTAGGGGAAAATATTTGCTGTAATTTCAATCAAAAACGAATCCAGTTCGTCAGTGGTGTTCCACTCAGCAAAAACTTCATGTAGCTGACTAGGGTCAAGACCGACGGCATTTTTCAGCAAATCGTAAGCTTCAGCGATAAGTTGCATATCGCCGTACTCAATGCCGTTGTGTACCATTTTTACATAGTGACCGGCACCACCAGGACCCACGTAAGTTACACAAGGACCATCATCGACTTGTGCGGCGATTTTTGTAAAAATTGGCGAAAGATACTCATAGGAGCTTTCTGTACCTCCTGGCATGAGTGAAGGACCATTTAGCGCTCCTTCTTCACCACCACTGACACCCATCCCAATAAACCGAAATCCGTCTGGTTCTAATTCTTTGGTGCGTCTTTCAGTATCTTCAAACCAAGAGTTGCCACCGTCAATAATAATATCGCCTTCAGACAAAAGAGGTTTTAGCTGGGCAATTACTGCATCCACTGGTTTACCAGCTTGCACCATCACTAAAATTTTGCGGGGACGTTCTAAAGAGGCAACAAACTCTTCCAGGGTAAAAGCAGCTTTTACGTTCCTTCCTGGGGCACGCTGTGCCATGAAGGCATCGGTTTTCTCGCGTGAGCGGTTGTAAACTGCAATTGGGAAACCATTGCGCTCGACATTGAGAGCGATGTTCTCACCCATGACGGCTAAACCAATCACACCAAAGCTTTGTAGGGTCATAAATTCTTTTGGCTAACTGTTGCAGATCCTTTCATCTTTAAGGGTAGTACGAGAGTTTACCTTCTCTCCTAAAGAAGAGATTAAGAGTTCTTTAGGACTACAAAAATCCACACCTTATATAGATCATTAATTTTAATTTGTATCCTAGTCAACAATTTTCCCGCAAAATTTGCAAAATGAAAGATGAGGAGTCAGGAAGTTGTAAAGACGCGACCGGTCGCGTCTTTACAAGAGCCAGAAGAATCTGAACCATAAAAGGATACAGTATTAAAGAGGTTTTGAATTTTTTTCCCCTGCCTCAAAGTAAGTTCGCTTTCATTAACGAGTCATACGCTAGTCTCATAGAAAGTATTCTGGCTTCTGGCTCCTGAATTTTGAATTTGTAGTCAAATGACACAGTAAGGAGTAACCACAAAATGCTGGCATATGTCCTAGCTTTGGCTGTCGGTCTTGGTAGTTTAGCCATTTATCTAGCAGCTTTCTTTTTCCCGGAAATCCATCGCAAGAATGATTTTATTTGGAGTGGTGTAGGATTTTTCTACGCATTAGTATTATGGGTGTTTGCCCGACGCATTACCGGGGGTCTTTTACTTGGTCATGTGGCTAGTGTGGCACTTTTGGGTTGGTCGATAACGCAAACTCTGTCATTACGTCGGCAAGTGACACCAAAGACGCAACAAACCCCGATCCCCAGTACTGAAGCACTGACAAATACGATTCAAAATCAAGCTTCTAATATCTCACTTCCACAGCGCCTTTCTCAAATCCAAAAAGGCATTGGTGGTGTTTTCTCTGGAGTTAAAGACAAGGCACAACAAACTTTAAATAAAAAGACGCCTCAAACAACTTCTGCACCTACAAGTAAATCTCCTCTTGAGGTAGTTGACAAGCGATCGCCCATACCAAAACAAGCTGTAACCACTCCCACAAGTTCTGACATCACTACAGAACAAGCTGTAACCACTCCCACAA
>CASBQA010000133.1 GCA_949127635.1 Nostocales cyanobacterium PMM_0069
CAACTTGCCCCACCTGGGAAATGCTGCAATATTCGCAGCGATTGTCGGCTCTTTGAATCACCAATCGACGAAGAGAAGCTGGAATCGTTGTCATTTAGGCTTGCTTCATCACTCGTGTTGAGCGCAAACGCAATAAGGATAGGAATTCTGCCAATTCAACAAGTCCCTCCGCTTCCTGTCGCTCTGCCTGAGACAGCGTATTTCCTTCATCTTGACAATTCAGTAGAAATTGCAAGCGTGCTTGAACCGCTTGGGGAAGCTGGAATCGGGTCAGTTCAATGGGAATCTCGATAATTTCGGGCATAGAGCAATGGAATCAACCTGCAACCTTGTCATAAGCTTAGTTTAATCGAAAGTTTTAGAGTAATGCAGCGCACTTTCTTTTAATTACACCAACCCAGAACGGAGGGCGACTACTGCTGCTTGCACGCGATCGTCAACTGCTAACTTGTTCATAATCCCTCGGACGTGAGTTTTTATGGTGTTGGGACTCAGATAGAGTTTTTCGGCAATTTGGGGATTGCTTAATCCGTCTACCATCAGTTTCAAAACTTCTAACTCACGTCCTGATAAATTTGCTGTATTACCTGTGGGGGTAGGGGGTTTAAGATTTTCAATTACTTGTCTAGCAATTTGCGGATCGAGATAAGCTGCACCTTCAACCGCAGCTGCGATCGCATTCAACAACCGCTCTACACTCGCCCCTTTGATACAATAAGCATCAGCGCCGCTAGATAAGGCGGCAATAATTTCTGTCTCTGTTTTGTGAGATGTCAGCATCACCACACGGGTTTCTGGTAATGCTGCTTTGATTTGTTGTGTTGCCGCAATTCCATCCAATCGCGGTAAACCAATATCCATCACCACCAAATCAGGTTTGAGTTTCAGTGCAGCTTGCACACCTAAATAACCATCTTCCGCTTGTCCGACAATTTCCAACTGAGGATGACCCATTAACGACTGTTCTAATCCGAGTTGCATCATCGGATCGTCTTCAACAATTAATATCCGTAAAGGTGCAGCATCGGTCGGCAAATTGAACGAAGAGACTGTATTTGAAGACATTTTTTCTGTGTTAGTGGATAGTGGATAGTGGATAGTGGATAGTAGCAAAGAATAAATAACTAATACCATTTCTGTATGAAGATGCGCCTAATTTAGCCCACGCAGGTGGGCTTCGTTTGTGTAGCCCCAGGCTTCCAGCCTGTGGGCGTTATGTGCAGCCTCACATAGAATTGGTATAACAAATAACAACCATCAACTATCAACCAACAATTAACTCCTTACTCTTCCACGCGATAACCCAGTTCTGCCAAAGTGACGCGAGACTGACGCCACTTTGGTTGGACTTTGACGAATAATTCTAGATAAACTTTGCCGGCGATTAACTTTTGGATTTGTTCGCGAGCTGCACTACCTATAGCTTTGAGCATAGTTCCACCTTTACCGATGAGAATACCTTTTTGGGAATCTCGTTCAACGTTGATGGTTGCGAGTATACGAGTTATAGCTGGTGTTTCTTCCACTTTGTCAATAGCGATCGCTACCGAATGGGGAACTTCCTCACGAGTTAACAACAAAATCTGTTCTCGAATCAATTCCCCCATAATAAAGCGTTCCGGTTGGTCAGTTACCAAGTCGGGTGGATAGTAAAAAGGTCCAAGTTCTAAATCTTCAATTAATAAATGTTGCAGTTCTGGCAATCCCGTCCCCGTCTTGGCGGAAAATTTTACTGTTTGCCATTCAAAGGATTGTGCTAATTCACTGTAACTCTCGTCTATAACTTGAGAATCTTTCGGTTGTTGATCGATTTTGTTTACACCCAAAATTACAGGTGTTTCACTTTTAATCAGTAAATCGGCAATATAGCGATCGCCTGTACCACAACACGTTGAACCATCAACCACAAACAGCACTACATCCACCGATTCAATGGCAATTTTCGCATTTTTCACCAGCACTTCCCCTAATTGGTGATGGGGTTTGTGAATTCCTGGTGTATCAACAAATATTAACTGCGCTTCTGGTGTCGTTAAAATGCCTCGCAAACGATTGCGTGTTGTTTGCGCTATTGGAGAAGTTATGGCTATTTTTTGTCCTACTAATTGATTCATCAACGTAGATTTACCGACATTTGGACGACCGATAATGCCGATAAAACCCGATTTGAACTCAGGAGGAGCCTGAGGGACAGTTACTTCTCCTAAAAAAGATAAGGTGTAATTATCAATACTTGTCACCTTTTGCTGCACCGTCATAATTTATATATATGATAAGTTAATTTTATTGCACACAAAACAAACATAAAAACACAATCGAAAATTTCGACCATTGCCTTTACTTAAGTTTAATTTACTACTAATTATATTTTCCGGAGCATAATGTCACAAAAAATATGGGAGAACGAAAACCCATTGGAATTTTGACTTGTGCAGCTAACTGCTGGTGGTACGGTGTATAGCTCTAGTTAAATTATTGCAGGCTATGACCAATTAGGTTGAGAAATTTGAGCCAATTTTGTATTCAGATTCCCGACTTCGCATAAGTTGTCGGGAATCTAACTCCTCAGTTCTAACTGATAACTCCCATCACAAACTCACCTTCATTCACAGCTTGATTGCTGGAAACATCATAAACTAATCCATCTTGTTCGCAGTAGACATCAACGACAACAGGTAACTTACCCTCTTTATTAAAACTAAGAATTTGATAAAGTCGTTCTCCAGCTTTGACTTCACTACCCAATTCTACCCTTGATTGAATCATTCCCCCCCAGGAAGCATAATATTTTATCACATTACTTCTATTTCTAAAACACATTTCCTGAGAAATGCTTTCATCCAAAGTTAAATCAAGTTGCAAAACACCTTTTTTAATTAAATAATTTTTCACACCACGGACACCTTTAGCGACTGAATCAGGAATCATTTGCATTCCGGTACCGAGTTCGAGTGTCCAAGCTTCCACATCAAATTTAATATTTCTACCAAGTTGTTGAAAACAATCTTCTAGCGCTAACCAAGGTTTGATAAACGCTTCATCAAAAGCATCACCATCGTATTTGTCAAGTAAAAATCCATCTTTGAGTAAAAAGTATTTAGCGCTTTCTTGCCGATTTCGGAAATAATAAAGGTAATTTATACCCTGATTTGAAGCAGTGTGTAAATCAATCAAGTAGTCTGCATCTAAACTAAGAGATTGTAATTGATAGCGGAATCGCTCAGTATAAGGTACGCTACTAGGAGAATTAATTTTCTCTAAAAGTTCTCCAAACTTATCCTTGATACTGCTGAGATAATTCTGTCTGACAACCTGAACATCAAAATCAAGTTGAGATTTAGCAAAAGCAATTAAATCATCAGTTGCCTTTTCATAATCCCAAAAAATGCGATTCCAATCCATCGCTTCATAAGCGCAATATCTACCAGAAGAAAAAACATGCGATCGCTCATTAGTTCCCATCGGATTACAAACGGGAACCAGCCAAATTTCCCCAGCTAAATCGGTATCATTTATCGACTGTAAAAACTCGATAAGCTGATAAATTACAGCATTACCAGCAATTTCCGCACCATGCAGATTCGATTGAATGTAAACCTTCTTACCAGCATTAGCGCCAAGAAATTTGTAAACTTGTAGCGATAAAACATCACCACTAGCCATTTGTCGAAGTGGAATGGTAGAAATAGCAGGAAGCATGGTAATATCTCGTTTTAAGTTTACAAATCCGAAATTAAACAGACGTAGCATTGCTACGTCTCTACAACGCATAGTTAGTTGATTTAGACTTTCTATGTCTATTTTGAATTTTTTACGTTCCCGGTAAATTCCGCAACCGTTCATCTAAATGAGTGCGGTCAGCCAAAACCTTCAATAATGGACCGTGGGAAGTAAATTCTACAACACTCACAGACCCAACCGGACATCCCAAACGAAAACGAAAGCGTCCCACATCAATTCCCAAAAGACTGCACACCATAATTCTGATAGTTGCCTTATGAGAAACAATTAACACATTGCCATCGTTATGAAGCTGCTTAATTTCTTCAATAACCTGAGTAGCACGAGAAGCGATCGCAACAGCCATTTCTCCACCAGTCGGCGCATGCCATGCCGGATCTGCCAACCAACGGATATAATCATCGTGAAATTCCGCACTAACCGCTTCTGGAGTGCTTCCTTCCCACTTACCGTAGTGAATTTCCTTTAAACCATCCCGCAGTTGTGGTTGCATTTCTACAGCTTCACACAAAGGTCTTGCAGTTGCCAAAGTTCTGTGCATCGGACTGCAAAAAATTGCCTCCCAAGGAGTAGAACTGTATGCAGAAGCAAAAGATGAAGCCATTTCCATACCATCTGGGGTAAGTTCTGGATCTAGCGAACCGCAAAAAGCATTATTGCGACTCCATTCTGTTTGTCCGTGACGCAGGAAATAAAGAGTTAAGGTCATGGGATTTTGGATTTTAGATTGTTATGCAGGGCGGATATCCATAACTGTAGTCAGAAACAGAATATCGCTAATATATTGAACAAAGTGCTAATCATAGATTCACATATCATCACAAATGGTTACAACAGCAGTCAATCCCTATCTTGATGGAAACTTTGCACCAGTACACAAAGAAATCAGCACTCAAACGCTGAAAGTCATTGGTGAACTACCTCCCGACTTATCGGGGATGTTCGTGCGAAATGGTCCCAATCCGCAATGGACACCCATCGGACAGTATCATTGGTTTGATGGGGATGGAATGTTGCATGGTGTGCGAATTAGCAACGGTAAAGCTACTTATCGCAATCGCTACGTGCAAACAAAAGGATGGAAAATTGAGCATGAAGCAGGTAAAGCTGTTTGGAGTGGCATTTTAGAACCGTCACAGAAGGATAATCCCCACGATTTCTACAAAAATACTGCTAATACTGCTCTAACTTGGCACGCAGGTCAATTCTTCGCGCTGTGGGAAGGTGGTGCGCCTCACGCTATCAAACTTCCCAATTTAGATACAATTGGGGAATATACTTATAATGGTCAGCTAAAATCAGCTTTTACGGCACATCCCAAAGTAGACCCGATTACGGGTGAGATGATGTTTTTTGGCTACTCCTTCGCACCACCATATCTGCAATATAGTGTAGTTTCTGCATCGGGTGAACTATTGCGAACAGTACCGATTGATTTACCGATGGCAGTGATGATGCATGATTTCGCCATCACGGAAAATTATACAATTTTTATGGATTTGCCCTTGACTTTTAGCGTCGAACGGATGCAAAAGGGAGAACCGACGATGATGTTTGAAAGCGATCGCCCCAGTCGTTTTGGTATTATCCCACGTCACGGCGACAACAGCAACATCCGCTGGTTTGAAAGTCCCCCTTGCTACGTCTTTCATACCCTCAACGCTTACGAAGAAGGTGACGAAGTAGTGCTTATTGCCTGTCGGATGAGTTCTACTAACGTTTTAATTACTAAAGATACACAACCCGATCCAGATGGGGATATCCCCCGCTTGCATCAATGGCGTTTTAACCTCAGCACCGGGAAAGTACGCGAAGAAATGTTAAATGATATACCTGCTGAATTCCCTCGCGTGAATGAAAACTTCTTAGGAAGACAAACCCGATACGGCTACGCTGGTAAAATGGCGCAGGGTTCCATGCCTTTATTCGATGGTTTAATTAAATACGACCATCACAATGGTAAATCCGAAACCCACGAATTCGGACAAGGACGCTATGGTGGTGAAGCGGTTTTTGTACCTTTTCCCAATGCTACATCAGAAGATGAAGGCTGGCTGATAACTTTTGTTCACGATACCAGAGAAGATACATCTGAACTCGTCGTAGTCAATGCCCAAGATATGACTGGTGAACCTGTAGCGCGTGTGTTAATTCCGCAACGTGTCCCTTACGGTTTTCACGCTGCTTGGATTTCTGAAGAACAGTTGAGCGCTTAAAG
>CASBQA010000134.1 GCA_949127635.1 Nostocales cyanobacterium PMM_0069
CCCCCGCTCCCCATCCTCCCCTCTGGAGTGGCTGGGTAAATGTAGCATTTTTATCGGCGGTAGGAGTGGCATTATTTCACTTACCCCAATTATTAGGTAAAGATCCAGCGGCACCTAATTTTCCCCAACAACTTCAACAGTTAAATTTACCGATGTTGGGGGGTGTAATTTGGCTAGTTTCTGCGGTAATTATTGCGGTTTTATTATTGCGTCGGCTTTGGCTACCGATTATAGGTGTAAATTTACTGGGATTTACGGCGTTTTTAATTGTTGTGCTGATGCCTGCTTTCTTTTTGGTAGATCATGAGCGTCAGTTGCCCTTAAGAGAATTATCAGCGATCGCAGTCCAAGCAAAACAACCAAATGAAGAATTAATCATGGTTGGGTTTAAAAAACCAACTGTGGTATTTTACACTCATAAAAATGTAACTTTCTTCAAATTTACTCAACAAGCTGAAGAGCATATCCAAAAACAAGCAGCCAATAAAGCACAACCTTCCTCAGTGCTGGTTCTCTCTCAGCCGCAAAAGTTGATACAAATGGGTTTGGAGCCACCCAATTACGAAAATTTAGGCACCAGTGGTGCTTATCAATTGATTAGAGTGCCTTTGAAAAGTTAGGGGTAGTGGTTAACTCACATTTTGCACCTAGCCCTAGCGATTAGAAATCGCGGCTATACAAACGAAGTCCGCCTGCGCGGACTAACAGAAAATCAAGGGTTTGAAACCCGCGCAGGCGGGTTTTGCCTGTGTAGCCGCGACTTCCAGTCGCCTGGTGCTATTGACTCTTGACCATCACCTAACCACTTTTCAAAGTTTGATTAATCTGGTTTAACAAATCTTCCATCGAGATTGATCGGGGCAAAATCTGAGTAGCGATCGCATCCACAACCGTTTCTATTGACTCCAATTTTTCCTGAGTTTTTTTCTGGTTTTTATTATGCGCTGAACTAACCTCTTCGGGATTTAATCGCTGGTCAAGTACCAAAATCGGTGGCAAATCAAAAGGCAATTGTCCTAATGTTTTCAGTGCTGCTCGCGCTTCTTTTTCATTAGAAGATTCACCTAAACAAATCAACAATAAATCAACGCTGTAGTGGCGAATTTGTTGTAACATTTCTGCCCAAGAGCGACCCATTGCGGCTTTCAAACCTGCTGTTTGCAGATACTGAATTAAAGCTTGAAACCACTCCGAACCACGTTCGGCTGTTAAATTGTTGAGTGCGGAATTATTGGACGATCCATAATCGTTTATCTGCTTGCGCGTTAACTGTGGTAGATCGGGCAACATGGTCAAATCGACTACTAACAAGCTAGGTGGACAGCACATCCCAGAAGCAATTTGCAGCACTGACAATAAAGCGTCTGTTTTCCCTGTTTGACTATTATTATCATTAGTAAATGAAGACAAGCAAGGAAATACAGAAAGTCCATCCACTTGTGAAGCTTCTAATGTCGTTGCTACATCGCAGGTAACTAATGGTAAAGCTGCCAAACGAGAGTGTTGACTGAGTTGTTGCAAATAATCTTTTGGCTGGGAAATTTCTTTATCCAGCAATATTACATCGAACTGCCAAACTCGCGCCAAAAGTTCTGCCTGATCTAAATCATCAACTTCGATTACCCGATGTTCTCGCAGTGATGGATGGGGATTGACAGATTCTAATTCGGAATTGACCAACCGAAGAATTCGCAGTGGAGTATGAATATTGATTTTTGTACCATCTTGACTCAGTTGCTGCGCTTCTGGTGCTGCACACAACTTTTCTAAAAGTGGTGCCAAAACCTGATGCTGCACTGGTAAGCTGATAAAACCATCGGCACTATTAGTAAATGCTTGCTCTTTTTCGGCTCCTGTAGCTGTCACAATCACTGGGATGTGACGAGTTGCAGCATCCGATTTAATTAAAGTCAGCACATCCCAACCCGATAAAAGGGGTAACAATGGATTCAAGAATACAGCTTTGGGTTGCAAGCGACGGGCTTTTTCAACTG
The DNA here is from genome assembly GCA_949127635.1 of Nostocales cyanobacterium PMM_0069. Taxonomy (GTDB): domain Bacteria; phylum Cyanobacteriota; class Cyanobacteriia; order Cyanobacteriales; family Nostocaceae; genus Hassallia. The sequence continues at coordinate 1,995 of CASBQA010000134.1, forward strand.
CTTCACATCCCGATCGCGCAATCACTACCCGATAACCCAAACCTGTCAACTGCTCGGTGAGTTCTTCAATATATCGAGGTACTGCCTCAACTACTAACACTAAACGTTGTCCGCTAGCGGCAAGATTGGCAGGAGTTGAAGACATGTTGACACGAGAACGAGGTAACACCGGAAAGCTATCCGCGTCTTCGATTTTATGCGCTACGGTGTCTTCTATTTCCCCCATATCTTGATCGCCGAAGTTTGTTTTCGGAGGACTGGGGGGCAGTAGTAAAGTAAATTGGCTGCCTTTGCCTTCACGAGACAGAAAGCTCACATCACCACCGTGGAGACGTGCCAAAGCTCTAGTTAATACTAGCCCTAAACCTGTACCTTCAAATTGGCGGGTGAGGGGATTTTCTAGTTGTTGAAATTTTTGAAATATTAAGTGTTGTTGATGTTCGGGAATACCTATACCTGTGTCCCAGATTGTAAAAGCAATCCAACCTTCCCAACGACTTACCCGCAACCCAATTTCTCCACCTGTTTCGGTGAATTTGAAGGCATTGGAAAGCAAATGTACCAACATTTGCCGCAAGCGCAATTCATCGGCAATGATTTGGTCTAAACCTGGTTCAATGCAGAGGGTAAATTGATGATCCAGTGAACGTGAAGCTTGAGGTTGGATGTTGACTGGAGTTTTACTCTTTTGATTGTGGATGGCTTTTGCTTCGGATGCAGCGCGATCGCATACTGCCCGAATTTTTGTCGGTGTAAAAGTTAACTCCATCTGTCCAGTTTCCATGCGGGTCAAATCTAAAATGTCATTGACCACACTCATTAAATGTCGTCCGCTTTGATGAATCAATCCCGCGTAACGCGCTTGACGCTCGTTTAATTCTCCTAATTGTTGATCTACAAGCAACCTTGATAATCCTAAAACCGCAGTCAAAGGTGTTTTTAATTCGTGACTAATACAAGCTAAAAATTCATCTTTTAAACGATTCAATTGAACTAAATCAGCATTTTTTGCCACCAGTTCTTTACAAAGTTGCTGCTGTTCGGTTACATCAGTTGCTAAAATTAAACACAATTCATTACCAGTTGATTCCTGTGTAGAGGGCATTTCTAACTCAGCACCCAGGATTTTAAATTCAATGCTATCTAAGGGAATTTTGGCAAATTGCCAAACTCGCTCTTGACCGTTTTGCACTTCCAAAACGCAGGTGCATATTCCTAAATTTCGATCAAAAAAGCATTGATTTGGGGCATTATCTTCAGTAAAGATTTGCTCCGGTAATTTTTTGATTATTGGTATCGTTTGTCGTGGTGAAAAGTTTTTTTTAGTTATTACTTCATTTCGCGCAGAAAAAGTATTTTCTCGACAATTAAGTTGAATATCTCTAGATATCTCGTCGTCTTGAACGTTACATGTGTTAATGATATTGCCAATCGTGGCTGTAGGATATTCTGATTTGTTTGTTTCTGAATTTAATATTTCTCCTACTTGTTGCCTCATTCCTTCTGGATCTTTCAATCCACCCAATTGTTGCCACCATGCTGGGTTTTGGGTGACTACTTCCCCACTACTAGTTTGCAACATTAAGGGCCAAGGTAATCGTTCTAATAACTGCACCAGTGGTTTGTGTCTATGTGGCTGATATTGTTCTTGTTTGGATGATGTTTGACGACAAATCCCTCTGGATCTACGTTTGGGAATTGCTGTACTCCTAGCATTTTTCTGCTCTACATGAGAGCGAGATTTTTGGGCATATTTTTTGCCCACAGAGCGATCGCTCTCTGTTGCATCAATTTCCACTTGCGCTAACAATCGTAACAGGCTAACTGTATTTAGCAACCCCAAATATTTTTGACTCCGATCAATTATCGCCCAATTTAAGTTATTGCTTTCGTCACCTTGAGAACGCAAAAACAAGCCAAATTGATCCACATTATCAGATGCGGACAATGTTTGTATTGGTTCAATTAAAGCTTTATCTAAAATTGAGATTGGCTGCTGTAAATCTAAAAATTTAAAATTTCCTTGGCGTTGTTTTGCCGCCAAAAAATGTGGTATTAAACGGGATGAGTACAGCAACCCTATTGGGTATTCTTGCTCATTCACCACTACGATGCGATCGCACTGTTGTTGGGCAAATATTTCTAGCAAAACTCCCAGAGTTGTTGTTTCTGTACAACTCGGTACGGTTGCCACAAAATCATAAAGCGGGTACTGTAACATTGGCATAAAACTTTGGTTGTCATTCTTCCTGTGGAAGCTCCAGCATCACCACCTGCGATCGTAACTAGCCGATGACGTTTCCGGCTAAAGCAATATCCGACGAAGACTCAAATAGCCCTATTGTGGTTACAATTTCAACGCCATTCTTTCAATGAGCGAACAAATCGATAGTGTTTGTTCTGCACTTAGCATAAAAGTTAACAATTATTACGGCGGTGTGAAACTAAGCCGCTCGTCACTTTTGTCAAGCATCCTTAAGTGTATCCTCCTGGTGTTTAAATCAAGAAAGCAATATTCTGTAGCTAGAACAATTATGGCTCTAAAGATTCGCTTTTAAACCTTGAGGAATTATAATGATTTAGAATGCGACAATCCTTTAACTTCGTTTAAATATCTTATCAAGGAGTAAATTCCCAAAATCTATATTTAGATAGATACAGCAGATTGCGTTGTTATTAAATACAGCTAGAGACGTTCCACTGGAACGTCTCAGAGCGGGTTTTGGGTTTTACGCATGTACCTCCTAAACCGGAAATATTATGATTTATTTACATTGCCCAAAACCTCAGCAGTTTTTTAGCAGATGACGAGAGCCGACCAGCAGGCATTGTTGCAGCAACTTAAATCAGATTACCGACAAATTCTTATAAATTACTTTACCACAGACAAAACACTGAAGGAAAAAATTGATAAATTTATCAATGGAGTATTTTGTGCTAATATTCCTGTGCCCCAAATTATAGAGATTCATATGGATTTAATTGAAGAGTTTTCCAAACAGCTAAAATTAGAAGGAAGGAGCAATGAATCGTTACTTGATTATCGGCTGACACTGATTGATGTTTTGGCTCACCTGTGCGAAGCATATAGAAGTTCGATTTCTAAATAAATTGAACGCTTTTTGGAACACCAGTATAAAAGTTACTGAGGGTTGGAAACGTTCTTTTAAACATGCGATCGCTCTTAATGCCTGAATCGACAGTGCCTAGACCAAGATCGGCTTTTTGCTACTAACTCCTACGTATGCGTAGTTTAATTTCTTACTATAGCCTGTACTTTTATGAATAAAGTCCGAAAGACCTATGTTCTCAAACTTTATGTAGCAGGGAACACCGCCAACTCAGTACGGGCGTTAAAAATACTCAAAAACATATTAGACCAAGAATTTCAAGGTATTTATGCTTTGAAAGTAATCGACGTACTCAAAAACCCGCAACTAGCAGAAGAAGATAAGATATTAGCCACACCGACATTATCGAAAATTTTGCCTCCACCAGTTCGCAAAATAATCGGCGACCTTTCAGATAGAGAAAAAGTGTTGATAGGATTGGATTTACTTTATGAAGAACTAACGGAAGAAGACTATTTTAGCGAATAGATTATTTAATCAAAAACTAGAAACTTTAGTCATAGAGATGGATTTGATTTTGATTTGTTAATTTAACTGGCAATGAATGAAAACGAGCAAACACAAGCTAGCAATACCTTACCAAGTAGGGGTTTAGAAAAAATTCGCACAATGATCGAGGGGTTTGATGACATAAGTCATGGTGGTTTACCTCTTGGTAGAACTACTTTAGTCAGCGGCACCTCTGGAACCGGCAAAACTTTATTATCTCTTCAATTTCTCTATACTGGTATCACCTACTTTGATGAAGCGGGAGTATTTGTTACCTTTGAAGAATCGCCAAGTGATATCATTAAAAATGCGGCTATTTTTGGTTGGAATTTACAACACCTAATCGCTGAAGGTAAATTATTTATTCTTGATGCTTCTCCCGATCCGGAAGGTCAAGATATAGTTGGAAATTTTGACCTTTCAGCACTCATTGAGCGACTGCAATATGCAATTCGTAAATATAACGCAAAACGAGTTTCAATAGATTCTATCACAGCGGTATTTCAACAGTATGAAGCTGTTGGAGTCGTGCGACGGGAAATTTTTCGCCTTGTTGCACGTCTCAAACAACTAAATGTCACCACAATCATTACTACCGAACGCGCTCAAGAATATGGTCCTGTAGCCTCTTTTGGGGTAGAAGAATTTGTTTCGGATAATGTAGCAATTGTCCGCAACGTTTTAGAAGGAGAACGCCGGCGTCGCACAATTGAAATTCTCAAATTGCGCGGTACAACTCATATGAAAGGTGAGTATCCTTTTACTATAACCAATGCCGGAGTTAATATTTTTCCACTGGGAGCAATGCGCTTGACGCAAAGGTCTTCTAATATTCGCGTATCTTCTGGAGTTAAAACTTTAGATGACATGTGCGGTGGTGGTTTCTTTAAAGATTCTATTATTTTGGCAACAGGAGCTACTGGCACTGGTAAGACTTTATTAGTTAGCCAGTTTATCCAGGAAGCCTGCCTTAATAGCCATCGCTCAATCTTATTTGCTTATGAAGAATCACGCGCTCAATTGTCTCGAAACGCTCAATCTTGGGGAATTGATTTTGAAGAGTTAGAACATAAAGGTTTGTTGAAAATAATTTGTACTTATCCGGAATCTACCGGTTTAGAAGACCACCTACAAATTATCAAGTCAGAAATTGCTGAATTTAAACCAGCTCGGATTGCTATTGATTCTCTTTCAGCATTAGCAAGAGGAGTAACCAATAATGCATTTAGGCAATTCGTAATTGGTGTCACGGGTTACGCTAAACAAGAAGAAATTACAGGTTTTTTCACAAATACAACTGACCAATTCATGGGTTCTCATTCAATTACAGATTCTCATATTTCTACGATTACTGACACAATTATCATGTTGCAGTATGTAGAAATTCGCGGCGAGATGTCAAGAGCCATTAACGTATTCAAAATGCGCGGTTCTTGGCATGATAAAGGTATCCGGGAGTACAATATTACCGCCGATGGTCCAGAAATTAAAGATTCTTTCAGGAACTACGAAAGAATTATCAGCGGTGCGCCAAGCCGCGTTAGTATCGATGAAAAGGCGGAACTTTCTCGCATCGTCAAACGTTTTGAAGACAAACAGAGTTCCGATTCCTAAACTTGGCATCGTGCTATATTCTGTGGTGAGTAAAAGATTTCTGCCGCTTGATTTCGTGTGAGGGGATGCGGTGAAAGTACAGCAATTATTCCATAGCTTCTTGCCTGGTGTGATAGTAATATTAGCAATTCAGCCTGCTTCGGCTGAAATAGTAAAAGTAAATCAAGTACAGGTGGCTGCTTCTGGTAATGTCTCAAGTTCCACACTTACAGACATCATCAATCGAGGACTGCCCAAGACCGCCAGAAATAGTATACCAGATGTCATAACATCTGCCCGGACTACAGTTACAGTTAAGCCTTTAATTAGTAACAGTATCCCACCAACAGTGACGGGCAAGACTGGTGTGTTAATCAGACAAAAAGGTATAGTATCCAGTTGGGTGCCGACTGAAAATTATTTTGAGTTAGGAGATAAAATTCGTTCTCGCATCGCTCCTGAAAAACAAAGCGCGATGTATAATAACAACTCGCTGCGCGTCTACTCGTTCAAATTAGCACAAAATACACCGGCTTCAGCTTCCCAAAAAGCAACAACATTCCCGGCGCCGTTGACAAACAATAAAAATCCGGCTACTCAGTTGCAGACAGTATCACAAGTTTCAACTTCTGATTCAACAGCAGCAAGTTTACTAAACAAAGCGCAGTTTTGCCCCCAAGAAGGACAAAACAGCCAAAACTTTTCTTTAACGGATGGGGTAATTGACTTAAAAGCCTGCCGACAAACACAAAATAATTCTACTGGTGGTAATTCGGTAACTCAGGCACAGAAACCCAGAACCGCACCAATAACACCGGTTTCTACCCCCGCTCCCGGAGGAGGAGTGCAAACACCAACACCAACACCAGTAACCCCCGCATCTACACAGTCGGTACAAATTCCCGATTACCTCAATCAAAACCCAAACCCGTTGCAGTTTCCTACCAAACCAGAAGAAGTGAGGCTACAGGGAACTCAGCCGATTACTTTAGCACAAGCGCTGGAACTGGCACGGCGAAATAATCGCGATCTACAGGTGTCATTATTGCAGCTAAAACGCAGTCAATATGCGGTACGCGAGGCTCAAGCTGCTTTGTTACCCAATTTTGATGTTACTGGTAGTGTAACTCGCAGTCAGTCTGCTAGCACTCAGCTTTCAATAGAGCGACAGCAACAACAAACAGGGATTTCCCCCCAAAATCAAGACCAAGCTACTACAGGTTTCAATGGTCAAGCGCAACTCTCGTATAATCTGTATACCTCTGGGAGCCGGCAAGCTAGCATTAGAGCGGCTGAAGAACAGCTACGGTTTCAAGAGTTGGATGTTGAGCGTCAATCCGAAGTAATCCGGTTGAATGTCTCCACTGATTACTACAACTTGCAACAAGCAGATGAAAGCGTGCGGATTAACACTGCGGCTGTGAATAACGCCAAAGCTAGTTTACGAGATGCACAAGCTTTAGAACAAGCTGGGGTGGGTACGAAGTTCTCTGTATTGCAATCACAGGTGAATTTAGCAAACACTCAACAAACTCTAACTAATTCTACCTCGCAGCAGGAAATTGCCCGTCGCCAGTTAGCCACTCGGTTGAGTTTGAGCCAGTCGGTGAATGTCGTTGCCGCAGATCCGGTAAGATTAGCAGGTCTTTGGAACCAAACGCTGGAACAAAGCATTATTCTAGCTTTTCAAAACCGTCCGGAATTGCAACAGCAGTTAGCCCAACGTAACATTTATGAGCAACAGCGACGTGGAGCGCTGGCACAAATAGCTCCACAAGTTAGTTTAGTTGCCAGCTACAATCTGTTAGATCAGTTTGATGATAATGTTGCCGTTACCGATGGTTATTCTGTGGGAGTGCAAGCAAACTGGAGATTATTTGATGGAGGAGCTGCAAGAGCGCAGGCAAATCAAAGAAAAACTGATATTGCGATCGCCGAAACTCAATTTGCTCAACAGCGCGATCAAACCCGCTTTGAGGTAGAACAAGCCTTTTCTAACCTCCAATCTAATTTGCAGAACGTCAACACTGCCACAGGTGCCCTAGAACAAGCTAGAGAGTCTTTGCGGTTAGCGCGTTTGCGATTTCAAGCTGGTGTAGGTATTCAAACCGAAGTAATTGACGCTGAAACCGCACTCACTAGAGCCGAAGGAAACCGAGTCCAAGCTATTTTGGATTACAACCGCGCTTTAGCTAGTTTACAACGCTCTGTCACCTCTAGAGCGTTGCGCTAGTACCGCAAGGCGGAAGTCAAAAGTCAAAAGTCAAAAGTCAAAAGTCAAAAAGCTTATAGGGCAGACTTTTTGGCGATTTGAAATGGGTGGTTTATTTACGCCGTGCTGTACTAGTAGTCTGTCAAGATAAAAATGACGGGTTGTAGAGACGCGAAATTTCGCGTCTCTACAGGGTTTTGGATGTATACATAACCCCTCAAAATAAAATTGACAGACTACTAGTTAGTGGATGGTGGATGGTGGTTAATTGTCTCCCCATCCCCCCATCTCCCCTCTCCCAATACGGTTCGGTTAAAAGTTGTTTGTCATAGCTTCGATTTTAAGGGATAGAACCGCTTACTACGTTTACTGGAGTTTAGACTAATTCTCCTCATTAAATCCCCAAAGCCTTATCCAGAATGGCTTTGGGGATTTTTAGGATTAATTGAAACCCGAAGTTGAGAACCCTTGTCACATAAGGGTTGTAACCTTAAAAATCAAATTTAGTCTAAACTCCAGATGTTTAGGAACTCCACTATTGATTGATAAGCGATCGCTTGTAGTTACAGCCTCAAGAATTGCTATTTGATCGCAAAAGTTAGATCAGCCTTATTTGTGGGAAAAATAAGTTTGTTGAAAGCTTTAGGCAAATAAGGCAAAAGCATTAATGGCTGAAACTAAAGAACTGTTAAATCCCTCTGTTGATCAGTTGGTTAAGGAGATTGTAGCGGTTAATCACGCTTGGAAAGTAGCTTGCGAACTCTTTGGAGAAAATTCGCCTCTATCTACTTCCTCACGAGATTTGAAAACTTGTTTGCAGGTGCGGTTGTTAAGAAGTTATGCTCCAGCACAAGTTTATTTGGTTGAAGATAAACAGGCAGAAGGTGAAGCACTTTACAGCTTACACCTACGAGAACCTATAGGCAACCGTTTGTATGCAGAACATCTTCCTGTGCGGGTGGCTTATCAGGTTCTCACCGATAAAGAATTGAAGCAATTTAGCAAACAATAATTAACAGTAATCACAAGGAGGTTGTGTGAATTTAGCACAAATTTGGAACATAGTTTGGAAAAGCGAGCCTTTTCATTGGGCAGCTGCAATTGTATTATTTGTAGCAATTATTATTGAGTTTTACACATTATGGCAGTATTGGTATTCAGAATGCGGAGAAACAGCAGCTGCAATTGAGAGTTTGAGAAATCCGAAAAAAATTCAAAAACAGGATAATTTCAAGCTTCATCAATGGAAAGACGAACATCTACAAATTAAAAATGGCAAATTCATACTTATAAAGTATCCATCAATTTTAGCGCGTCCAATACCTCGCAGTTCCCTGCGCTTCGTAACTACCTTGTGTACTGCGATTGGTCTTATGGGAACGTTTTATGGTATTCAACAAGGATTACAAGGAATCAATTTAGATACAACAAGTCCCCAGCAGCTAATAAATTCCAGTAAGGAATTATTGGTGGGAATGAAAACAGCTTTTTCTACTTCCTTGATGGGACTTGGTTCTGGTAGCTTATTCACGATAATTTTGTTTATATGTGATTCGCTACGTCAGAAACGACGTAATGATTTAAGACAAAAGTTGAAAGCGATCGCTACTTTAGAAACAACAGACAACGCAAACTATGAAGTAGCACAAGTTTTTAACCTTGTAGCAGACAAGTTGACCGGGATAAACTTGAATGCTGAAGCTATTGGTGAAGCTGTAGGACAGCAGATGCAGTCAGTTATGTTACCAGCGCTGCAAAATATCTTGCAAGAGCAGCAAAAACTTAGAGAACTTCAAGAAAATGAAGGAAAAAGAGTTTTACAAGAACTTATTAAAGATTTGCGAATTGAGGTATTTGAACCGATAAGCGATCGCTTAGATAAAAGTGCAGAATTAACTCAGCAAGCTTCTGAAGCTGTGCTAACTCTCCACAAAGATTTGGCAAGTTCCATCCTCACAATTCAAAACTTTCAAAAAGAGACTTTAGTTAGCCTTCAAGATTTCGCTTACAATCTCAAACAAACTTTGAATCAATTTCAAACAGATACAAAAGGTGTTTTAGAACTAACGGCACATGATATTAATCGAGCTATTGAGCAAAGTATTCAAGGAATGACAGCTCAACAAAGTGCTTTTGAAGCAAGTGCAGAAAATGCCGCTGATACATTCCGAGGAATTAGAGAGGAACTGGAAACAGCGCTGCAAAGACGGGCAGAAGTAGAAAAGCAAATGCTTCAAGCTACTCGGACTGGAATTATCCACATTCTCGCACAAGCAAATACAACTTTTGAGCAGCAGACTAACACTCTGGAAACAGTCGGCAATCAAGCTTGTAAACTGATGAATCGTAGTCAAGAGAATTTTATTGCCACATTAGGAAATGCTGCAAAAAACAACAACATAAATAACGAGAATAATCATCATGAATGATTTCAGAAAAGGTGATTTTGTAGAATCAGAAATTGCTGAAGATGATGATTCTAGCATCTATTTATCTATTGGCGATTTGATGTCAAGTTTATTAATGTTTTTTATGCTACTTTTTATAACTACGCTACTTCAGTTAGCAGAGAAAGATGCACCTAAAAGAGTGGTAATTGGCAATGTTGTGGGACAAATGAAAAGTAACAACATTAATGTCAAAGTTAACCCAGAAACCGGGGATGTAAGTATCCAAGAATCGATTTTGTTTGCTAAGGGAAGTACCGAACTTAAACCCGAAGGTAAAGACTTTCTGCGCGGCTTTATTCCAGTTTACAGCGGGGTAATTTTCTCCAACTCTGAATTTGAGAAAGAAGTTAGCCGCGTAGTTATAGAGGGTCACACAAGCTCAGAAGGAGACGAAAAAACTAATTTAGAACTTAGCTTATTGCGTTCGGCTTCAGTTTATCGATACATTTTCTCGGAAATGAATTTTCCGACCAAAGTACCTTTAAGCCAAAAAATATTAGCTGCTGGTCGTGGAGAAATAGAAGCTGATAAAACTCGCGATAACCCAGGCGATCGCAAGGTAGTTTTCCGCTTTCAATTTCGTACTGATGATTTAAATCAAAAAAATCTTCCAAATATTTATTTAGATCAGAAAAAGCTATAATTATGAACTGCCAATAATCTGTACACCTTATGAATTTTTAGGATTGTAATTTCATGTGGAAAGACGAAATTGTAGAAGAAATCCATCGAATTCGTGAAGAACACGCTAAAGCATTTAATTATGATTTGGAAGCTATGTTTGTTGATTGGCAAAAGCGACAAGCTGAGAGTGGACGAAAGATAATTTCAACACCTCTCAAACAATCTCAAAAACCAATGCAATCAACTGAAATTAAGGATTAGGGAAAATGAAACAGAGTTAGCAGGCGATCGCAGAGAATTAGGCATGTACATTTTAGGCGATCCTGTCTGATGTGCGATCACTTAATATTGTTTTTGATCCCATCAAAGGCTTGTTAGCATCAGTTTAAAGCTATTTTAAGAATATATATGACTATTTAACTATGACCAAAGCAGAAGTTTTAGAAGCGCTGAAAAAGATGACGACTGAAGAACGTTTGGAAATAATTGAAATAGCATCAAAGTTAATTCGTCAAGAAATCGTTGCCAAATCTAAACTTACTCTTCAAAAACAACTCAGTTTAGGTGAAGCTGCTGAAGTTATGCGTTCTTTTTATGAACAAGGAAGTGAAGTAGTAATTTTCGCTGACCTGGATACACAAGACTTTTATAGATAGATTCTTTAATGCATTAATTAATAGTTTTGTCAATAGAGGAAAGCGATCGCATTACCTTCACGAGGAGTAAAATTTTTTATTGAGAGTAAAATCTCCCATACGTGCCGTCACAGATACCCATAACGCATAAACAGAAATCACCCCCTTGCCTGTTAAGCTGTATTAAAGAGGGAAATTAATCCCTATTTTCAATTTACACTTCCCCTTATACTTACTTTTTTAAGGTGCGGTTTCAAAAAAATCTGAATGTTAGACCAAATTTTTGACTATCTTCACTTTCACTTCAGCGTCGAAGCACCTCTAGTCCTGCTCGTTCTGATTTTACTAGAGGCAGTGCTATCTGCTGACAACGCGATCGCCCTCGCTGCGATCGCCCAAGGACTCGAAGACAAAGAACTCGAACGTAAAGCCCTCAATTTCGGCTTAGTCGTTGCCTATGTGCTACGCATCACCCTAATTCTCACTGCAACCTGGGTGCAACAATATTGGCAATTTAACATATTGGGTGCTGGTTACTTGCTGTGGCTGGTATTCCAACATTTTACCTCAGAAGAAGGCGAGGATAGTCAGCATCACGGACCCCGCTTTAACTCACTATTGCAAGCGATCCCCGTGATTGCTTTCACTGATTTAGCATTTTCTTTGGATAGTGTGACAACCGCGATCGCAGTTTCTCAAGAAAGGTGGTTGGTACTCACAGGCGCAACAGTTGGTATTATCACCCTGCGATATATGGCGGGTTTGTTTATCAAGTGGTTGGATGAATATGTTTATTTAGAAGACGCAGGCTATATCACTGTAGCGTTAGTAGGCTTGCGCTTGCTCTTGAAAGTCGTCAATGAGAGCTTTGTCCCACCAGAATGGGCGATGATTGGTGCGATCGCCCTCATTTTCGTCTGGGGTTTTTCTAAGCGCACTACCCCAGAACTATCAGAAGAACTGGAAAAGAGCGAAGTAGTGGAAGGGACTAGGGACTAGGGACTAGGGACTAGGTATAAAAATTTAAAGATGAAGCATTAACATCTAACATCTAACATCTAACCCCTAGCCTCTAGCCTCTCATTTACTCGTGCAACCAACGTGTAATATCGGGTTGCCAATCGACTAACTCATCTTCCTTAAACCATAAGGAAACTTCATTTTGCGCGGTTTCCGGAGCATCGGAACCGTGTATGATGTTGCGACCAATATTTATACCTAAATCACCCCGAATTGTCCCTGGTTCTGCATTCAGAGGGTTTGTAGCACCAATTATCTTTCTCGCAGAGGCGATTACACCTTCACCTTCCCAAACCATCGCTACCACTGGTCCAGAGGTGATAAACTCCACCAACCCAGGAAAAAAGGGTCTTTCGCGGTGAACATCGTAGTGCGCTTCAGCCAATTCCCGACTAGGTTTGAGAAACTTCAAGCCAACCAAAGTAAAGCCTTTCGTTTCAAAACGACGGATAATTTCACCCACCAGTCCGCGCTGCACTCCATCAGGCTTAATTGCTAAAAATGTGCGTTCCATCGTTATCTCCTCAAACTTAACAAATTTGTTACTAGTCCATAGTCTAAAGTCAATAGTCTAAAGTCAATAGTCCAAAGTCAATAGTCCAAAGATTGACCGTTGACCGTTGACCCTTGACCATTGACCCTTGACTGTTGACTGTTGACTGTTGACTATTGACTATGGACTCTTGACCAATGACCATTAACCAATCAGAGTTTATCTTAGAAATCATCTCTGGGTGCATATACGTTGCTTTATTAATGCGTTAAATTGATTACTTGTGGGTGACACACAGAGGTCAGGAAGAAATGCGTGTTGAGTCAATTGATGCATCGGAAGAGGTGGTGCAACCTCCGGCTAATGGACATAAAGCTGAAGTGAAGAATCAAAAGCAAAAAAAGCTGCTACCACCTAGTACCACTAGCGACGCGTCTCGCGTCAGCTGGAAAATTGAGGATAGCGAAGCCCTTTACCGCATCGAAGGTTGGGGACAACCTTATTTTTCGATTAGCGCGGCAGGTCATATCACGGTTTCTCCTAAGGGCGATCGCGGGGGTTCTCTAGATTTATTTGAATTAGTCAATGCCCTAAAGCAGCGAAATTTAGGATTACCTTTATTAATTCGATTTTCCGATATTTTGGAAGACCGGATTGAGCGATTAAATGCATGTTTTGCCAAAGCGATCGCCCGCTACAACTACGCGGGTATTTATCGTGGCGTGTTTCCCGTCAAGTGCAACCAGCAACGGCACTTAATTGAAGATTTGGTCAGATTTGGCAGACCTCATCAATTTGGTTTAGAAGCCGGTTCCAAGCCAGAGTTAATGATTGCTTTAGCGATGCTGGATACACCGGGAGCATTGTTAACTTGCAATGGCTACAAAGACCGGGAATACATCGAAACGGCGATGTTAGCCCAAAGACTAGGACAGACCCCGATAATTGTCTTAGAACAGATTGAAGAGGTCGATTTGGTCATTGATGCCAATCGCCAGTTGGGGATTAAACCAATTTTGGGGGTTCGCGCTAAACTCAGTACCCAAGGCATGGGACGTTGGGGAACATCATCCGGCGATCGCGCTAAATTTGGTTTGACAATGCCGGAAATTATCGATGCAGTTGACAAGTTACGCGAAGCTGATTTGCTCGATTCTTTGCAGTTGTTGCACTTCCACATCGGTTCGCAAATCTCCGCCATTAATGTCATTAAAGATGCCATTCAAGAAGCAAGCCGCATCTACGTAGAATTGGCGATGCTGGGAGCTGATATGAAATATCTTGATGTCGGCGGTGGCTTGGGTGTAGATTACGACGGCTCGCAAACCAACTTCTATGCGTCGAAAAATTACAACATGCAAAACTATGCCAACGACATCGTGGCAGAGTTAAAAGATACCTGTGCCGAACGGGAAATACCCGTACCAACACTGATTAGCGAAAGTGGACGAGCGATCGCTTCCCATCAATCGGTACTGATTTTTGACGTTCTCAGTACCAGCGAGATTCCCCTCGATCCCCC
>CASBQA010000135.1 GCA_949127635.1 Nostocales cyanobacterium PMM_0069
CTCCTCCCCATCCCCCACCGTCGGTGAATTCATACAACTGCTGCGTCAGGGAACCATCACCGCTAACCCTTACCCAATGCGTCCTGTAGGACCAGCTAGCAAAGCTGTCACCTTAGCGACAATCTTTCAATATCGCGCAAGTAGGCGATCGCACCGCTGGCATTTTTGGCTGGATGCAGGTTCACCTTTATGGTCAAAAGGTGGTGCAGCAACGTTGTTTGGTGCCCCTTTCTTTCTGCAACAGAGATTAGGGGAGCCTTGGACAGCAGAAGACGATAAATTGTTAGAAGAGCAACGATTACAACGAATTTTAGTAGATTTGCTGTCTCGTGTATCTGAGAGAGTATATTTGTGTCACAGCGAATTAGCCGTGAACGGACAAGAACAACTTGGTCCGTTATTACCTTTGGTGAATGCTTGTGTATCAATTATTACTGAACCGACAAAAGCTCCGACACCCTAAAAAAGTGCGGCTATGTTTTTGAAAGTTGCTGTGATTAGTGTTATGGGATTTACGCAAGTGTCATATTTTTTTCGTAGAGGTTGTCAAGAGTCAAAAGTCAAAAGTCAAAAAAATCTGGACTTTTGAGCCTTGACCCTGATATATGTGCCAGTTGCGTAAGTCCTATGTTATGATATGGTGAAACTATGTCTAAAATGCAAAATTTGAGCCTAGACATAAATTTGCTCACACAGATATTTCCTCACTTTGGGCAAGCGAAAGATTTTGTTAATCAAAGCGTTGATTCTCTAACGAAATCAGCGCAGCAAGTTAAAGAATCTTGGCAGCAAACAGCAACGACAACTTTTGAACAAGCTAAAAGCTCATTAGAACAGTCTTGGCAAACTGCTGACCAAATTAAGAATACAACATCGAAAGCAGTTGAAAGCGCGATCGCATCTTCGATGAATGATTGGATTACCCAACATCCAGCTATTTTCCGAATAATGCAAGTCCTTACTTGGGGCAGTAATCACCCAATTATCAGTTTAGTAATTCTGCTTTTGGTGATTGCGATCGCCTCAAGTATCATCAAAGCTATTATACGCTTGATTGAAACCGCTAGTTGGTCGATTCTCCAAGTTCCTTTTAAATTACTTTTTGCCTTTATAAAAATTGGCAACATCACTATTAAAAAACTCATATCACATCAAACAGTTAATAACCTGCCAGCTTTGCCACCTGCAACTTCTCAAGCAATTTACAAAGATAAACAGCAAAGACTTACAGAAATTACTCTGCGGTTAGAGGAAATTCAATTCGAGCAAAAGCAACTTTTGCAAGAAGCTACAGAACTTTTGGCTACAGATGCGATCGAGATAAAAAAGCAAGATGTGAAATCTAGCACAAAATAATATCACATCTAGTTAATGTTTGTGAGGTGTGCTTTTATGCTTCTGTTTCAAATACAACACCTTCATATAGCAGTTCGATAGGAAACTCAAATTCAATGCTTGATAAAGTGATAATGTCTCCAGCAGTGTAGGGATAGTAAAGCCACATTCTTCCCTCTCCCCGACAGTAACGTTCCACGGATATTTTCTCCGAGTCAATTAATATATAATCTTGCAAAGTAGGCATTGTCAGGTAGGAAGTGAATTTTTCACCCCTATCTTTACCGCTTGTACCAGGGGAGAGAACTTCCGCAATTATTTTAGGATTTTGAATAAATTTGCGAGCATTGAGGTCTTGAGGGTCACAACTGACGATAACATCAGGATAGTAGTATGGACTTTTAGGACTAACTTGCACCTTCACGTCTGACACGTTCGCTCGACAACCTCTGGAACGTAGATGAGGGTACAAGGCTCTGTAAAGATTTAGAGCAATATCATTATGGGGTATTGTAGTACCAGTCATGGCAAAGAGTTCGCCGTTGACATATTCGTAGCGAACGTCTTGGTCAGGTTCCCATTGGAGATATTCCTCAATGGTCATTTTTTGCGGTTGTTGGGGGATGGCTATCATAGGAAGATTTTTCAAGCTTGCCTTGATTGTAGCAACAGAAGCGCAACGAGTGATTGATTAGCGTTAGCTGAGGTTATTTCGCTCTAAAATTAAGTCTATCGCCGTTTTAATAATCTCTTCACAGTCTACCATTTCGCTAATTTCTTCAGCTTCATAGCTTCCTTCAAATGCTTCTATAGCTGCTTCTCTCAACGCGGATTCATAGGCATCATGTATAGTTTCTAATAATTCTTCTTCAGTTAAATAAGTACCCTTCGCTTTGCGACGTTGATTGCTGCGTTGAATTTGCTTAACTGAGTTAAAAATAGAAGTTTCCCAAGATTTATTTGTTCGCTTTTCAGCCTTTTTTTTAATTAGATGTAACAATAAAATGATGGCATAGCTAAATATTTTATTGAGCTTGTCAAGTTTACTCATCTCCTCTAATTCTTCGACAATTATGAGGGCTTCTGCTACTTTCCCTTGGTGCAGTAGTTCCTTTATTTCTAGCAGTTCTTCCATTAGCTATTAACTCTACTTTACTCAATCTCAGTAATAGTAAAAAACGTCATTTATATTGAACTTTCGTAACCTACTTAT
The DNA here is from genome assembly GCA_949127635.1 of Nostocales cyanobacterium PMM_0069. Lineage (GTDB taxonomy): Bacteria > Cyanobacteriota > Cyanobacteriia > Cyanobacteriales > Nostocaceae > Hassallia. The sequence continues at coordinate 2,549 of CASBQA010000135.1, forward strand.
TGTTATAACTACAATATTCCATAAGTTCATGACGAAAATTTATCACAAAAACTCTGCGTCACTCTGCGCTTACCTCCGTGTACCTTTGCGTTTAAAATTCCGTAAAAACTGCTCATCAGCATACATTATTTAAGCGACCTCATTAGCCCGGATAACAGTTTCAATTTCTTCATTATAAGCATCTGCATATACCCAAGCGTTAACTAAATCGGCTGCGCTAATATGAGGATAATCTTGCAAAATTTGGGCTTCAGGAATGCCAAGACGACGCGCTTCAACTAATAGCCAAACAGCAATATGGGTTCCAGCGATGCAAGCTTCTCCACCGCAAACACCAGATGTTTTAGTAATACCTTTAGCTCCAATGTTGATAGTTTGAGTTAGACTTTGGATAATTGCGGCTTTTTCCGTTGGGAGTAGAGCAAGGATTTGATGTTCTAGTTCTTGGAGAGTCATAGAGTAACTCCTTAATTTTTACTGTCGTTGTTTAATTGTAGCCACGGGGGTAAGATGAGCATCTGAAATTGCGATTGATCGCGCATATTCCAAAACCGCTATATTATTGTTTAGTTTCCAAGGTTTTTATTCGTCTAAAATATTTAAATCTGATACCACGCCGTCAAAGCTACCGCCAAAGCATCCGAAGCATCATCAGGTTTGGGGATATAATCTAAATCTAACTCTCGCGCTACCGCATCTTGGACTTCCGACTTTTCGGCATTGCCATACCCCGTTAACGCTAGTTTAATTTGGGCAGGTGTAAATTCCACATAGGGTAAGCGACGCTGCCCTAAGACTAAAATCATCACACCCCGCGCTTGTGCAACTAAGATAGTACTTGACATACGATAGAAGAACAATTTCTCGATCGCTACCAAATCGGGTTTAAATTCCTCCATCAGGGTGTGCAAATCGTCGAACAAGGTAGACAATCGCTGTCCCATTTCCGCATCTGACGGCGTTCTGATAACACCAAAATCCAGCATATCTACTGTTGTGCTTTGTACCTTAGCTTGACTTTGTTTGCAAGTTATGGCACCAAATCCTAAAATTGCCAGTCCTGGATCTAATCCTAAAATTCGCTTTTCCATTAGTTTCGGTTTTACCAAACCAGGGTATTGTTTTACTGGGATGCTGGCAAGTTTAACTAGTAGCTCTTAATGTAATGGAATCAAAAAATTTAATAATTCCACATTTGGCGTTAAACCCAGGTGGTGTAAATTTTCTCTTATTCACTGTTCTAAACACATTGTTTATTTTCAGGTATGTCAATTGGTTTTCTCAGACAAGCTTTAAACACCTTGCAAGCGCAGTCGCGTCGTCGCACTTCCCATAGGGTTAATCAGTGGTTCAAATGGTTATCCCCAGGTATATCGGTGAAACGCTGGTTGCTGATCTCCGTTGCGGGTGTAGTGCTAGCAAGTCTGGGATTGGCTATTTGGATTAAGCTGACACCAATTTTTTGGGTGCTTGAGTTTCTCCGGGGTTTTTTGGGAGTAATCACCGATGTCTTACCCAATTATATTAGTGGACCTTTGGTTATATTGTTTGGCTTGCTGTTGCTTCTCTGGGGGCAAACCCGCACCGTAGGCTCAATTACTAAGGTTCTCAGACCACAAGGACAAAGCGAAGAAGAATTAATTGATGTACTATTGGCGCATCGTCGATTGTACCGGGGACCGAAAATTGTCGTGATTGGCGGTGGTACGGGACTTTCCACATTGCTGAGAGGACTGAAAACCTACAGTGCCAATATTACCGCCATTGTCACCGTCGCTGATGATGGCGGTTCTTCTGGACGGTTGCGCCAAGAATTTGGCGTGTTACCACCAGGAGATATTCGTAACTGTTTAGCAGCACTAGCAGACGAAGAAAAGCTTTTAACAGAACTGTTTCAATACCGCTTCAAAGCTGGAGATGGGTTGACGGGTCACAGTTTTGGTAACTTGTTTTTAACGGCGATGAGTGATATAACCGGAGATTTAGAGCGAGCCGTCGCTGCTAGTTCCAAAGTGCTAGCGGTGCGAGGACAAGTATTACCCGCAACTTTGAGCGATGTTCGACTTTGGGCTGAGTTAGCCGATGGTCGCCGAATTGAGGGCGAGTCAAGCATTACCGAAGCTGGGGGTACTATTGTGAAAATTGGCTGCATTCCGGCTAATCCGCCAGCTTTGCCAACAGCTATCAAAGCAATCAATGAAGCAGATTATATCATAATTGGTCCGGGAAGTCTATATACTAGTGTGATTCCTAATTTGTTGGTTACACAAATTGCCGATGCGATCGCCGCATCCCTTGCCCCCCGTATTTATGTCTGCAATATTATGACTCAACCGGGTGAAACTCAAGGCTACACTGTTTCTGACCACATTAGAGCAATTGATGCCGCTTGTGGACGACAGCTATTTGATGCTGTATTAGTACATAAAAAATCCCCTAGCGCTCATTCACTAATCCGCTACGCTCAACAAAACTCTCATCCGGTCTTCCTCGATCGCGAGGCTGTATTGGATCTGGGACGAAGAATTGTTTTAGCAAATATTTTATTTGAAGATGATATTGGCTGCGTCCGTCACAATCCTCAGAAATTAGCGCGAGTTTTGTTCCGGTGGTACAGTGGTGCCCATCAGGGGATGGGGAAATGAGGGGAC
>CASBQA010000136.1 GCA_949127635.1 Nostocales cyanobacterium PMM_0069
ACCTTTGACCTTTGACCTTTGACCTTTGACCTTTGACCTTTGACCTTTGACTCCCCATTCCCCATTCCCTAATTTAGAGGGTACATCAAAAAATGCCTGTAGAAAAAAATAACAAACGCCCCATGAAATCGCCGAGAGTTAGGCAGTTTGGCGGCAGTTTCCTGATTCTGCTGACTATTCTGTTATTGCTTAACTTTATTGTTCCTAGCTTCTTCGGTCCGCGATCGCCACAAGTTGCCTATAGTGATTTTATTACAGCTGTGGAAGCTGGTAAAGTAAATAAGGCAGTTGTTGGAAGCGATCGCATTGAATATTCAATACCGACGCAAACCCCAGATGGTAAGCCAGCAGAAGAAATATTCCAAACTACACCAGTCGCTTACGATCTCGATTTAACGAAGATTCTCCGTGAGCATCATGTTCAATTTGCTGCACCACCACCAGATGAAAATGGCTGGATTGGCACTTTAATTAGTTGGGTGTTTCCACCGTTAATTTTTATTGCTATTTGGGGCTTTTTCCTCAATCGTCAGGGAGGTGGTGCCGCTGCACTGACTGTAGGTAAAAGCAAGGCTCGCATCTCTTCTGATGGCAGCACTGGTGTTAAATTTACAGATGTGGCTGGTGTGGATGAAGCCAAAGTTGAATTAGAAGAGATTGTTGATTTCTTGAAAAATGCTGACAAATATACCCGCTTAGGTGCGAAAATACCTAAAGGTGCGTTGCTGGTGGGACCTCCAGGAACGGGTAAGACAATGTTAGCGAAAGCGATCGCTGGTGAAGCGGGTGTTCCTTTCTTCAGTATCTCCGGTTCCGAGTTTATCGAATTATTCGTTGGTGTCGGTGCTGCACGAGTGCGGGATTTGTTTGAACAAGCCAAAAAACAAGCACCTTGTATCGTTTTTATCGACGAGTTAGACGCACTCGGTAAATCTCGCGGTGGTGCTGGTGGGTTCGTCGGTGGTAACGATGAACGCGAACAAACCCTCAACCAGTTACTTACAGAAATGGACGGCTTTGACGCCAACACAGGTGTAATTATCATCGCTGCTACCAACCGTCCGGAAGTCTTAGATCCAGCTTTACGCCGTCCGGGACGCTTTGACCGTCAAATTGTGGTAGACCGTCCTGATAAAATTGGTCGGGAAGCGATTCTCAATGTTCATGCGAGAAACGTCAAATTAGCTGAGGATGTTAATTTAGCTACTATTGCTATCCGCACACCTGGCTTTGCTGGTGCAGATTTAGCGAACTTGGTGAATGAAGCCGCATTATTAGCAGCGCGTCAAAATCGGGAAGCTGTAGTTATGGCAGATTTCAACGAAGCGATCGAGCGGTTGATTGCCGGTTTAGAAAGGCGATCGCGTGTACTCAATGAAACTGAGAAGAAGACTGTAGCTTATCACGAAGTTGGTCACGCCATCATCGGTGCATTGATGCCGGGAGCGGGTAAAGTTGAGAAAATCTCAATTGTGCCGCGTGGTGTGGGTGCTTTGGGTTATACAATTCAAATGCCGGAAGAAGACCGCTTCTTGATGGTTGAAGATGAAATTCGCGGACGCATTGCCACTTTGTTGGGTGGACGTTCCGCTGAAGAAGTCGTTTTTGGTAAAGTCTCCACAGGTGCGGGTGACGACATCCAGAAAGCCACAGATATCGCAGAACGTTACATTACTGTTTACGGCATGAGTGATAAACTTGGTCCGTTGGCATTTGAGAGAACGCAACAACAGTTTATTGAAGGTTACAGCAATCCGCGTCGCTCAATTAGTCCGAAACTCGCTGAGGAAATTGACCGCGAGATGAAGGAGATTGTGGATAATGCACACCACATTGCTTTAACCATTTTACAAGAGAACCGCGACTTGTTAGAAGAAACCGCAGAGCAACTGCTGCAACGCGAAGTTCTCGAAGGCGTAGAATTGCGGGAACGTCTGGCAAGAGCGATCGCACCGAGCGAACTTAATGAATGGTTGCGATCGGGCAAAGTCTCAGAAGATAAGCCGCTGCTGCAATCTGTATTGAATTAGGGACTTGTAAATGCCCTCAGGCTAGAAGCCTGGGGCTATACGAACAAAGCCCACCTTCGTGGGCTTCTAGATATTAAGTCCGCGTAGGCGGACTTTGTTCGTATAGCCGCACCCTTCAGGGTGTGAGGCTCTGTGAAGCAAGTAATTCCTCAACCCATTGGCGATCGCCTTGTGATAGTGTTGGGGGAGGAACTGGTTGTTGGTAGTCAATGCGGATAGCGTAACCGCCTCGCTCATAAATACCACTAACGATAGATTGTAAATTTACAGTTGTTACTTCTTGAGCTTCCTTGAGGGGTAGTAAAAACTCAGGAATCGCTTCACGCATTGTAAAAGCATATAAATCTGCTATCGGGCGCCGCTCATGCTGACTGACTACAATTCGATAATCAGTTATGGAATCAACCCCTTTCATTGCCATTGGTTCATCTGCTCGAAGCAAGTCTATTTCAACTAAATGAGACATGCTTCCTAAAATCGAATGACGCTTCTGTTCGTAAATAGAGCGTCCTTTGCCTTTGCGTTTATTTTTAGGTGATAAAATTTCAATGACTGTAATTACAGCATCTGTTTGAGTTTCCCTGACTTCCAGATATCGCTCTTTGACTTCTTTTAGATAAGTGCGCGTCTCCACACCAATATAGTATTTGGGTAGCAACTTTGGGGCAAGAGCATCTGCGATCGCTACAATTAAACGGCTGTGAAACTCTGACCAGAAAATAGGCTGCTCCAGGTAGGGGTTCATTCCCGGAAACGGCGATCGCATAATCGACCTCACAGATGGAAGCTATCTTCATTTTAACTGCCGAATGGCGTTTCTCTTTAGTCCGCGCAGGCGGACTTTGTTTGTGTAGCCGCGATTTTAATCGTCGGGGCTTCTATTTTCAACCTAGCCCTCAGCCTTTCGCAGTTCCTCCAATTCCTCTGGTGTGAGGGGATTATTTCCTAACTCAAGTGCTTCTATCCAGCGTAGCCGGCACTGCTTCACATCCTCTGAGTAATCAAGTGCGCCACTGTCAACAGCAGCCCGAAAGTCTTCTAATGCCCCTACCAAGTCGCCTGTAAGTACTCTAGCCAGCCCCCGACTGTCTTGATAGCGTTTATTATCAGGCTCTAGAGTAACAGCTTTTTCACAGTACTTGAGAACATCTTCTGCATGACCGTGTAAGCTGCCAACCCAGCAAATGCTATGCCAATATTCGGCAGAGTCATTTAAACTAGGGTCGTAGCTTAGGGCTTGTTTGAAAGCGTTCTGTGCTTCTTCAGCCTTGTCCTCTTCCACCAAACTGATACCCTGACTAAAGGAAACTGCCGCTGTAAAAGCTGAGTCATGCGCTAACTCAGGAGATACGTTCACTGCTTCATGCAGCCTTTTAGCATTGAGCCATTTTGTGTCACTGTTCCAGACAACTGCTTCGAGGTTGGCACCGCTGAGGTTGGCACCGCTGAGGTGGGCACCGATGAGGTGGGCACCGATGAGGTGGGCACCGCTGAGGTTGGCACCCCTGAGGTCGGCATTGATGAGGTCGGCACCGATGAGGTCGGCATCGCTAAGGTCAGCATCGCTAAGGTCAGCACCGATGAGGTCGGCACCGATGAGGTGGGCACCGCTGAGGTCGGCACGGCTGAGTTTGGCATCGC
>CASBQA010000137.1 GCA_949127635.1 Nostocales cyanobacterium PMM_0069
CTCCCCCACTCCCCCACTCCCCACTACGGAACAGGCACTGAATTAACTGGCATACTTGGCGGAATTTGTTCAATCGGAATCAGTGCTTCCATTACCGCTTTAGCAATCGGTGCAGCGACGGTGGAACCAAAGGCATTTTCTCCTTTTGGCTCATCCACTAATGCCAAAACTACATAACGAGGAGATTCCGCTGGCAAGATACCTACAAAACTGGTGATTTTCGCATTACTGAGGTAGCCGCCGGCGCGACTGGCTACTTGAGCCGTACCAGTTTTACCGGCGATGCGATATCCAGGAATTTGTGATGCTTTTCCAGTTCCTTGAGAAACTACAGTTTCCATCATTTCAACAACTTTTTGGGTTGTGGCAGTGGAAAAAATTTGTCGTGGTGCTGGTAAAGTAGGTGAATAATGCATATGTCCTTTGGTATCAATCAGCCCACGAACTATATGAGGCGTAACCAGTTTGCCACCATTTGCTAAAGCTGCGTGCATTTGTACCAGTTGTAAAGGTGTTAAAGAAAAACCTTGACCAAAGGATGTAGTTGCTGCTTCAATTGGCGAGGCGGTAAATTCTTCTTGGCTTTTTAACTGACTAGCTACTTCAAAAGGCAAATCTGTTTGAATACCTTGCCCTAAACCTAAGCGTTCTAACCAGTTGTAGTAGACTGAAGGCTGCAATCGCTGAATGATTTGCACCATGCCAATGTTGCTAGAGTGTTGCAGAACCTGAGCGACGTTTATTCGCCCGTAACGTTTGTTTTCAGCATTTTTGATAATTCGGTCAGCAACTTGAATAGAACCTGGGTCATTAAACGTATCATCTGGTTTAATGACACCATTTTCGAGAGCGATCGCCACATTCAAAGGCTTGAAAGTCGATCCCGGTTCATAAAGATCCGCCACTACCCAGTTTTTAAACAATGAAATATCAGCTTTTGAATATTCATTTGGATTATAAGTAGGTTGAGAAACTAGGGCAAGGAGCGAACCATCCCACGCATCCATAACAATTACCGCTCCGCGTTTTGCCCCAAACTTTTTCATCTGTTCTTTAAGAGCTAAACGAGCCGAGCGTTGTAAGCGACTATCAATAGTCAGTTGCAGACGCAAATCATCAAAATGCAAAAATCCTTCCGGAGCATGATCTGGCATTAGCGCACCATTACCTGCGCGACTCATCCGCACCGTTTGCCCAGAACGTTCTAACAACTTTTCTTGACTATATTCCACACCAGCCTGACCGCGACGGTCAAGATTAACATAGCCCACCACATCAGCAACCAAATCCTGTTGCGGGTATAATCGGGAGTATTTTTGAATTAATTCCAAGCCATCTAAATGTAAAGAAGAAATGCGATCGGCAAGTTCTTCCGGCAAAGCAGAGGAAAGTAAAATACCGCTTTTTTTACTTTGAAAAATTTTCTCTAAATCAGCAGTATCTTTATTTAATATTGGCGCAAGTTCATTTGCTATATCTGACTGAGATTTATTAAATAGCTTGGGATGAGCATAAATAGTATACACAGGACGGTCGAGCGCTAAAACATTATTAGTGCGATCTATCACTGGGCGACGGGGCATAAAAGGTCGCAAATTCACCATTTGCTGGTTTCGCGCCTTCTGCGTTAACTTTGGTCCTCTGACAATTTGCAGTTGATACAAATTCACAGCTAAACCAAAACCTGCCGCAACTAATACACCCCACACCATAAACAAACGGGACTTTGTGTTGGGTGTTTGGTCTTGGGTGCTAGAAGCAATTTTTTCTAAAGCTCGCACTGAAGCCTTTTGCTGTTTTTTGAATCCAGATGAAGGCAAATTTCTAAATTTTATTCTGCTTGGTGACTTTCGCATTCAGTTGTCCTTTGCATTTTTGATAGCGGGCATTGGGCATTTCCCCTTTCCCCTTTCCCCCTCTTCAAATTCCCACTAACTAACTTTAATATCCCAGCCCAGAGGTGCTTTGCTGTTGTGTTTGAGAATTTGGCATTGTTGTTGGCGATCGCCCATCGTCTCCAAGAGAAGGCATTGAGTTGAGATTATGAGATGCTGGATTGATGAAAATCGCCCTAGCAGGAGTTGGCGCTACCAACCCGGTTGATGGTTTTTCGCCTTCCACAGCCATTTTGTTTTGCAGTACCTCGTTGGTTGTTGTCAACTGTCGGTCTTGGCGTTGCAAGTTTTGCAGTTTGTGGTATGCCTGACTCCATAGTTCTTGAGAATAAACTGTCCAACCATAAACTACTAGGGTTGCTGCCACTAACAAAAACGCCGCAATTGAGGAATTACGATGTATGGTGTGCAAGCGCAGTAACCATAAAGGTGGCGACTCAGAATTAGGCATTACGGGAACGCGCTCTTGATTTCCCTTTGGACTTTTAGGTGTCGCCGAGGAGCTATTTTGCTTTGGTGATTGTTGTTTGCCCAATTGACCAGGTGTCGGCGTAACTGTTTTATTTGTGTTTGAACGCCGTTGTCTTCGAGAGGGCATTGGTGTAGAACCACTGCGCGACGCTGACTCAAAACGCGCAGAAGGCGATTTCCCTGAGGGCTGGGTAATACGCCCAAACCAATTACCTTTTGCTGCAACAGATGATTTGCGACCAACAGACATAAATTTTACTTTTGTGAGGAAAGGAAATACTATATTTTTGGTTGCTTGCCTCTTGATTGCTTAAGTTAAATTTATTTTTTAAGCAATCAGCACACATTACACCCACTCAGCCTACACCCTATGAATTGTTCTGACAGGTAGCTGCACCAATTTTTGCATGAAGTGAAGTGCGAAACCTCAAGGGCAGAATGTATTGCTTGCGACAGGCGGGCTGCGTCAAGCGTTACTCATCACAGATTTTTGACCTTAACCCCTAACCCCTTTGTTTCACATCAGTATGGCTAAATAAAACTAACTTAGGCAAGATGCACATCCAGATGAAGATTTTTGGTATGATAGCGTGGATTGCTACCAAATTTGCTTTCTCTACCTTCAGTGATAAATTTATCTTCTTCTTGAGTTAAGACAAACTAATCAAATTGCCATAAAATACTTACGCTGAAAGAAAAAAAAATAGAATATCTGGCGGAAATCTGTAATAGGAAGCATTTAAAAAAAAGCAACAAATACGGTATGGTATTCAACAGGCGAAAAATAGTTCTTGCCATAATTGGTGAAAGAGGAGTTATGAAAATAAAAATCTTTGGTTTTGCTGCAATGTTAAGTCTGGCTGCTCTTCTCGGAGCTTGTGACAGCGGTGGTGGTGGTGGTACGAGCGAACCAGCTGCAACTACTTCCCCCGCAGCAGGTGAGCCTGCTGATGGTGGCTCTAGCCCAGGTGGTGCGATGATGAGTCCTAGTCCTGGTGGTGCGATGATGAGTCCTAGTGCTACTACCAGCCCTGCTGCTACTTCTAGCCCTACTAAGAAACCTTAGATAATAGTCTTACTCGCACAAAGCTCACAAAGCAGGTGATTGGCAGCGCTCCTCACTACATCATACTTAGTTGAGTAAGTTCAAGCTTACTATCAAATTTTTGATGGATTAAAAGCTTGGAGCGCCCTGAGAGCTAGATTAAATCGTCAAATTCTTAGCTAAAGTTACTCATAGTTGCTCAAAGTGAGAAATTTGACAGCGTTATAAATTGCTGGTAATTTTGAACCAGTGCCGAAAACCAAGGCTTAATTATCCGGTTTTTAAACCGCAGTTCTGTCAAAACTGACCAGCCTGTTACAAGGTCGAACGGGAAGTCCACGTTTCGTTAAATTGGTTGAAAATAGTGGGTGACTCATGGCTAAAAGCTTTACTATCTGATTGAGAGTGAAATACCACGCATAGGCTCGGCTAGAGCCGAATTTACGCCTGTGGACAAGATGTAGCCGTCTACCTTGGTGGAAGCACCGAAGCAAACCCTCTAGAAATATTCATTTCTAGTTGAATGGTGAGACTTGAATAAGTTTAACCAAGTTTTGTGTAGCAGCGCACTAAAATATTAGTCAGTACAACAGAGGAGGACACTAGTAAACACGATCTTCGTCACCACTAAGTGTCCGCCCATGTTTTTTTGTAACCGATAGATTTGTGTTGCCAGATGAACTGTAAGCTTAAAAAAGAATTTGATTCCAGGAAATAGGTCTATTTCCTGGTAAATATACTTAGTGATTATATAATTATTTGAAAAAGTTGACTAACAACAAGTCGCAACCAAAGCGTGAGAAGATTAGGAATATAGCAGTATAAGTACGGTAAAGCAGTTTATAGATTAAATATTAAGTGCCCAGATGGGGAGAGTGAAAGCGAGAAAAGCGATAATATTTTTTGTGGTCAGCATCAGCACTAGTATTTTAGTGTGGTTAATTAGCGGGGGAAGATTACTGATAGCATTACCGCCGCGAGACGATACACCCGAAGAGATATTGCGAACGGAGATAATTATAGAAGCGCGATCGCCTGTTGATGGCAAATCCTTAACTGCCAGCGAATACGCAGAACTGCTTACTCAACTGCAAACCAGTCCACCACCAAAACTGACTACCAAAATTCGCGAACAAGTTTTCTTGCTTCGCATCCGTAAAGTATTATTTCAGCTTTTTCCCTTTTTAAACTTGTAACCTTAAATTTGTCTTTAATTTCCATCACCTGAAAACTAGGAGCGCATCATCTCTTTTCTTTATCTGCTTATTTTTCTCGCCACAACAAAGCCGAAAGAAGAATTCATTGGTGAAGTCCCAAAAAGGTGGCGACAAAATCTGCAAATAAATGTAAAGAATATATATAGATATTAAAAAAGTCGATTTACTCAATCACCATATTTCACGTAGGTAGCTTCATGTCCATGACCACGATCGCTCCAGAACAGGTTAACCGCATAATTGGGAACCAACATCACGACCCCTTTGAAATACTTGGTTCCCACCTCATCGAACAAAATGGTAAAAACGTCTGGGCTGTGCGAGCCTACCTACCAAATGCGAGTGCAGCTTGGGTCGTGCTTCCTGAAGAACGTAAGGAATACCCAATGGAAGCAGTACACGATCCTCACTTCTTTGAATGCACGATTGAAGCTTCAGAACTAGCAAACTACCAATTACGCATCAAAGAAGGAGAACACGAACGTGTCACCTACGATCCTTACGCCTTTCGTTCTCCAAACTTGACAGAATTCGATTTGCATCTGTTTAGCGAAGGCAACCATCACCGCATTTACGAAAAAATGGGAGCACACACCACCGAAATAGACGGCGTAAAAGGCGTTTATTTTGCAGTTTGGGCACCCAACGCCCGGAACGCTTCCGTACTGGGAGATTTCAACAACTGGGACGGACGCAAAAACCAAATGCGGAAAGGTGTCACCGGTGTTTGGGAATTATTTATTCCCGAACTTGGAGTAGGAGAGCATTACAAATATGAAATCAAAAATTTTGAAGGACATATTTACGAAAAATCTGACCCTTACGGCTTTCAACAAGAAGTCCGCCCCAAAACCGCATCCATTGTCACCGATTTAAATAATTATAGCTGGGGTGACGAAGAGTGGATGGAAAAACGTCGCCAGACCGACCCCCTCACCCAGCCAATTTCCGTTTACGAAATGCATTTAGGCTCTTGGTTACACGCTTCCAGCTCCGAACCTGCCAAGCTACCTAATGGTGAAATTCAGCCCCCAGTTTCTGTTTCCGAACTTAATCCAGGCGCACGCTTCCTCACCTACCGGGAATTAGCAGAGCGACTCATTCCCTACGTCAAAGAGTTGGGATACACCCATATTGAAATGCTACCAGTTGCCGAGCATCCTTTTGATGGCTCTTGGGGCTATCAAGTAACCGGATACTTTGCCCCCACCTCGCGTTTTGGTACCCCGGAAGATTTCATGTATTTTGTTGACCAATGCCATGAAAACGGTATTGGTGTGATTGTCGATTGGGTTCCCGGTCACTTCCCCAAAGATGGACATGGTTTAGCCTTCTTTGATGGCTCTCACCTTTACGAACACGCCGACCCCCGCAAAGGCGAACATAAAGAATGGGGTACTCTTGTCTTCAACTACAGCCGCAACGAAGTCCGGAATTTCTTAGTAGCAAATGCCCTGTTTTGGTTTGACAAATACCACATTGACGGAATTCGTGTTGATGCTGTTGCCTCGATGCTTTATCTTGACTATTGCCGCAAACCAGGAGAATGGTTGAAAAACCAATACGGTGGTAGAGAAAACATAGAAGCAGCAGATTTTCTGCGTCAGACAAATCAGACTATTTTCAGCTATTTTCCCGGCATTCTTTCAATTGCCGAAGAATCTACCTCTTGGCCAATGGTATCTTGGCCCACCTACACAGGCGGACTGGGCTTTAATTTAAAGTGGAACATGGGCTGGATGCACGATATGCTGGATTACTTCAGCATGGACCCTTGGTTCCGTCAGTTCCATCAAAACAACATCACCTTTAGTATGTGGTATCACCACAGTGAGAACTTCATGTTGGCACTGTCACATGATGAAGTGGTGCATGGTAAGAGCAATATCATCGGCAAGATGCCCGGAGATAGATGGCAGAAACTCGCTAATGTGCGTTGTTTGTTTAGCTATATGTTTGCTCATCCAGGTAAGAAAACCATGTTTATGAGCATGGAGTTTGGGCAGTGGAGTGAGTGGAATGTTTGGAGTGATTTAGAATGGCAATTATTTGAGCATGAGCCACATCAGCAGTTAAAACAGTTTTTCAGCGATTTGAATCATCTTTATCGCTCCGAACCTGCTTTATATAACCAAGATTTTGCTCAAGCTGGGTTTGAGTGGATTGATTGTAGCGACAACCGTCATAGCGTGGTTTTCTTTATCCGTCGCGATAAAGATTCTGATGATTTCATTATTGCAGTTTGCAACTTCACACCGCAACCCCATTCTCATTACCGCATTGGTGTACCGGAACCGGGATTTTATACTGAGTTGTTTAATAGTGATGCGCGTCAATATGGTGGCAGCAATATGGGCAATTTAGGTGGTAAGTGGACTGATAATTGGTCGTTGCACAATCGTCCTTATTCCCTGGATTTGTGTTTGCCACCTTTGGGAGTATTGTTTCTTAAGTTGGATAGAAAGAAGACAGCAGAAGTGATGGAATCTTAAGTTAAAAGGGTGGGCATAGTCCCATCCTTACATTATGCGATCGCTCTTTTTCTTGAATGCGATCGCACTAATTCGGTCGATGTCTCGAACTGCGATCGCATTCCATCCACAAGTAACAAAAATGCCAAAATCAGCACTCATATCATGACAGGTTTATTACTTACTTTTGTTTAGACGTTCCACCGGAACGTCTAAACAAGGAAAGGGGTTTTCACGCTCTTATTTAGGATTGCTATATAACTATTAATATCTCCAAAAATTAAAAAGTGATGACAGCAAGTAATATTAGGCAACAAATATTTGAGCATCTTGAAGCCTTACCTGGAGAGCAAGTAAAAACCCTCTTATTAACCTGGCTAACAGCTTCGGAAGGAAACTTAGAAGATTTTGAGCAGTTACTACTGACGATGCAAGGGACAGAAGAATCACTTGAGTTTGGTGAGATTGACGCAAACCTAAATTTTCAACCTCTCACAGAAGCCCAAATGATTAAGCAAAGCAAGTTGGCTCTTGAAGCTTATCGTCGTGAAGGTTCAGGAGTCGAACATCATCGCGTGCGGGAATGGGCAAATAGTTTAGGTACTGATGAAGAAGGTTCATGTCCCAGATAGTTTGGACTCAAGCTGCGATCGCGGATTTAAACCGTCACTATGATTTTATCAAACTTAATGAAGCCGATGCGGCAACACGCGCAGTACAAGCGATCGTTTCATCAGCAGAAAGTTTGCAGCAAAATCCACGTCGGAGTGCGATCGTTGATGAAGTAGCAGGTTTGCGGAAAATAATAGTGCCTTTTGGTAAATACGGTTATATTATTCACTACGTCATTCTTGAGGATGATGTGATTATTTTGCGCGTCTATCACGGACGGGAGAATCGACCTGTTTAGGGAAAATAAGCCTGATAAGTTGAAATTGGCTTGTAGCTCAAAGCATTAAAATATACAAAAATTATAGAAATTTTCTTAAAACAGCACATAATATTACAAAAAAATCACGCAGGAAAGGTAGCTAATGGAATCTATAACAACTGGTGCGATCGCTCTTTTTCTTGAATGCGATCGCAGTTTATAACGCTCTTTTATTACTCTTGTCAAATAAAATTTGAAACCCTATTTTCAGGTTAGTCCGCGTAGGCGGACTTTGTTTGTGTAGCCGCGACTTCCAGTCGTCAGGGCTTCATTCGAGAGTCATAGAAGATAAAAAGCTTCGTTAAATTAAAAAATATTTTATCATTTCTTGATTTAAAAAACCGAATTTTTAGTGTATATCTTAGTATAATTCCGAAAAACTACAGTTTCGGGTTGTAGCTTGCTGTGTTGATGTCAAGTTTAAATAAACATCCTTTTAGTTATTAATACTTATACCTGAAGGTAGTGAGAATATGGCTGAAATATTTTTAAGTTGGAGTGGCGATGCTGGAAAGAAGATTGCGACAACGCTTCGTGATCTTCTTCCTACGATATTACACATACCACCTCCATTCATGTCGGATATAGATATTGACAAGGGCAGACAATGGAGGGACGATCTTGACAACAAGCTTCGAGAAACAAATTATGGAATGTTTATATTCACACCTGAAAATATAGCAAAAGCTTCACAATGGATGGCATACGAGGCAGGTGCAGTTATCTCAACTAACAACAAGGGAATTCTTGTTCTAACTCTAGCATTTAATGTGCCGGCAACTTCAGTGCCGAAGTATTTATTAGAGTTTCAGTCCTCAAGTTTTAAAGAACAAGAGTGGAAAAAACTCCTTGACGATCTTAGAAAGGCGATTAAAAAAAAAATCTGAGGAAACTGGCAACAATATCCAATATTTTGACAACTTTGATGTATCCTTTCGTATATTTTGGCGTGACTTCGAGGAAAGTATCAAGAATATATTAAATGAAGTAAAGTTAGCACATCCAGATAACTCCCTTGATGATTATTCAAATCATAAGAATGCTAATTCAATAGTAAAATCGATACAAGAATTAAGTGACTATGTCGTCAACATTCCGCGCATCGAAACAAAAATAAATGAGTTGTTTCGCCAGTTTGAAAGTTTTGAATCTCGGCTCACCCCAGCTCTTCGGGAGAATGGACTGTTAAAGAATCAACCTACTTACCCATCTGGTGATGAGGAGCGGAATCCTTCTCGAACTTCATTAAACCGATTGAAAAATATTGTTGCATCTATTGAGGAAATGGGACTTCTTGACGACAATACTCTCCAGGAACTAAGGTCTGCACTCGAAGATTTAGCTTGATATGTGTTACTCCCTTTCCGATCTGATTTTCTCTAGCAGATACTTCAAGACGATTCAACATTTATTTCATGAGGTTATGGCAATGACTACTAAGGAAATTCAACCCAAAGATGTAAAAGACTATCCATCTCTCAAGAAGTTTGCACAAATTTTGTGCGATCAGCCCTATGATAATGTAGAAGGCATACTGATTCTTTGTCCCGAAAAAGAGAACCCAATATTTTTGGAGGCTTGTACTGAAGAGGACTTCAAAGGCATTGCTCCCGATGGATTTGGTGGGCGCGTATTAGAAGTTCTTAAATTTTCAAATAACCTAGTTATTAGTGATAATTTTCATCCAGGAGACATTAAATCGATCATTTATGAATTCGATGATTTGATCTTTGTTGTCTATAGCTTGAAGGCAGATAAGCTTGATGATGTTTATCTAGTCTTAGTAAATACAAAGGACAAAGACCTCGGTTCATTTAATGCTAATCGCGGTCGAGTTCGCGCACAAATGGTAGTTGCTATCAAGCGCTCTGGGCAATTGTCTGATATCATGTCCGTTTAATTAACACTAATAAAGACATCGCACATGATATCAAATGTAGAGACGTAGCACTGCTACGTCTCTAGAGGTTCTAAAGCATATTTAATTTCTACGCCTATGTCTAATCCATAAATTGTTAGATAATGAAGTGCGATCGCTCAACTTCAACAACAAAAAACTTACCTTCGCAAACTACGCGGATCAAGGGCATCCCTCAATCCATCACCGAGCAAATTGAAAGCTAGCACCGTCAGGATAATCAGTATAGCAGGGGGCCAAATTAGCCAAGGTTGCAGTACCAAAATCGAAGCATTGGTTGCCAAAGAAAGCATATTACCCCATGACGGATCGGGTGGTTGAATGCCTAAGCCAATCAGACTAAGTACTGCCTCTGCCCCAATAAAGCCAGGAACTGAAAGCGTCGCAGCGATAATTACATAAGTAGCAGTTTGCGGCAAAACGTGACGGAGAATAATATAAATTGGCTTACCACCCATTGCCCGTGCAGCTTGGACAAACTCTCGCTCTTTAATTGAGAGTACCTGTCCGCGAATTACCCGCGCTAACCCAGCCCAACTAATAACCGAAATAATCACCACAATTAGCAAAAAGCGCTGAGTGCTACTTAAACCAGCTGGTAATACTGCCCCTAAACTCACCAAAAGATGAATACCAGGAAAAGTCATCAGTACTTCAGCGAAACGCATAATTATGCTATCAGTCCAACCGCCGAAATAACCAGAAATTCCCCCAAAGAACAGACCAAGGGGAAAAGTAATCAGGACACCGATAATTCCAATAAATAAACTAATACGACCACCATACAACAAGCGAGTGAATTGGTCGCGACCTTGGTCATCAGTACCCAAAAAATTGAATTTGACATTATCGGTTGTGCCAAACAAATGCCAATTGAGTGGAATACCTGGAATTATTGTTACTTCGTCCCATTTGGGCGGTACGGGAAAACTAAGCTGAAACAAATGGTACTCTGAACCTTGAACGAATAAACGTAAAGGTGAAGGTTTACTCTGGTCTACGATCAGTTCTCGCTTACCCGTTTCTAAATTTGTGTCTCCTTGGGTCGTCGGATAAACATGAGGACCGATAAACTGCCCCGATTTAGAAAACCAATAAACTTGAGTAGGTGGCAGGAGCGAACCATTTGCTTGTGTGACATATGGGTCGTAAGGAGCGATAAAATCAGCTGCAATTACTGCCACATAAAAAACTAATAGCAAAATTGCGCCAAATCGCGCCAAGGGATTTTTCTTAAGTCTTTGCCACCAATTCATAATATTTCTTGGTTGTTAGTGGTTGGTTGTTGGTTGTTAGTGGGTATTGGGCATTTCCCCTCTTTAAATTTTTACTATCTACTATCCACTAACTGCTCTTTGAATTTATGAATTATATCATGTCAGGTTTATTACTTACAATTGTATTGACGTTCCGCCGGAACGTCTCTACGAACATTGCGATGTTTTTATTAGTGTTAATTAAACGGACATGAGATTATGAAACTTTTTTACTTATTCATAATTCATATTTCATAATTCTTAACTCCTAACTCCGCTGCTCCTGTACAGACGCGGTTAATCGCGTCTCTACTTCTAAGTATCGTTCTTCTTGTTGTTTTTCGTGTTCTACAACAAATACATTTGAATAAAGATTAGCTACAATTTGTTTTCCCTGCTGTGTCAAAGACAAATAATGCAGTCCTTCTTTAATATAAGGATATACGCCATTCCAGTAAAATTTGGCGTAGTTCTTTCGCAAATCGGCAGGAGTTTTATAACCCAAAACCTTATTCATTCCTGTTTCTTCAAACTCGTAGAATAAAGAAGTAATTTTCCGTAAGTAACGCGGATCGCTTAATTGTCCAATCAAATCGGCAGCACGCACTAAGCCAGCAAAGTTACTTGTACCTTGATGATCCTCTGCCGCAGGTACTGGAAACCGAGTCAATTCAATGTTACTTTTAATTACCTCAGAATCTATCAACCCGTGACCGCCAAAACGCTCATCAATGAATAGTTTTGCTCGATCAACATGATATGGTGTGAGGCTGGCATCCGAAGCGCCCGGATGAAGATTAATCATTTGCCCATTTTTACCTGTGGCATACAAGTTTTCTGTTTCTCGGTCTTCTCGGCAAACTCCTTTGACATAGCCGATGTCATGACACAGTAAGGAGATGACATAATGCAACCAGTCTTCACTCTTAACACCACCTTCACGGATATGTTTGCCTCGGAGAATTTCTTGTCCCACAAGGGTGACTAAGACAGAATGTTCAACATTGTGATATAGAGCATCGCTATTGGCAATGTTTTCTAAAGCCATGTTGCCCGCCCAAGCTATGATGTCCTGGTAGTCATTTTTTGAGCAGCCGTAAGTGCGGTGGTAGCCTTCTCGAATTTGCTTGACAAAAGCATCAATCAAAATTTCAGTCGCGTTGAACATAGTATTATTTATTGCCAAAATTAAATAATTGGGGAGGCATTTGCTGGAATTGAGTACGCAGATTTGTCTAGGAGCGCAAAACGGAAGTCAAAAGTCAAAAGTCAAAAGTCAAAAGTCAAAAGTCAAAAGTCAAAAATCAAAAGTCAAAAGTCAAAAAGCTTATATAGGAGACTTTTTGGATATTTTGAATGGTAGCTTTATTTACGCTGACCTGTACTAGGAGCGATGAATGCGATCGCATTTATGGGTGTCCTCTTCCCTGATGTGTCTATCACAGCATAGGCGATGCTCTCCTAGAAGCGCAAAGTTCCAGAAGAATTGGGCATGGGGCAATAGTAATTCCCCCTTGTCCCCCTTGTCCCC
>CASBQA010000138.1 GCA_949127635.1 Nostocales cyanobacterium PMM_0069
CGATAAGCTTCTTGGGTTTGTGTTAATAAAGTGATAAACTCTTGGGTAATAATTTTTTCCAATGTTCTGTTAAATTTATTTTGAAGGGTGAATAAGTTTGTAGTAAGGACTTTAGTCCTTGATTTGAGCGCTCTTTGCGATCGCTACGAATCGCTTTTAATTAACTGTTTTTGTATAGCAATCAGAACAGCCGCATGGCGATCGCTTACTCCCAGTTTATGTAAAATAGCATGAACGTGAACTCTGACTGTTCCGGGTGTGATGTAAAGTGCTTCGGCTATTTCTTGATTGGTTTTGCGGTTTGCTAACAATAATAAGATTTCTTGTTCGCGGTGGGTGAGAGGATTTCCGGCTGTAGATAATTTAGAATCAAGCTGGATGGTTTGAGATGCAAAGGTGGAACGGATTTCTTTGGTAGCATTTTCATCCCACCAGGAAGCACCAGCAGCCACAGAACGAAGTGCTAAAACTAACTTTTCTGCCGCAATTCCTTTCAAACAATAGCCTTGAGCGCCGGCTTCTATCAACCGCGCAATCAGTGAATTCTGGGAATGGGAAGTAAGAACTAATATCGGTAAATTTGGATATCGCTGCTTTATTTGCCGACAAGCTTCGATTCCCCCAATCCCCGGTAATCCGACATCCAAAAGAACAATATTAACCGCATGATGATTTACTAGCTCGATGGCGGTTTCTCCATCTTCAGCCTCAGCTACAATTTCTAAACCAGCTTCTTGCTGCAATCGTACTCGCAATCCCAAGCGGAAAAGTTCATCATCCTCAACCAAGAGAATTTTTAGTTCAGTGGACGGCATCTGGCACAGCTTAAGAAGGCTGATATGGGTGAACTGAGAGCTTGAACCCAAAGAGCGCTCCACTTTTAGCAGTGGCGGAGATATCTTTAGAATGGGATCTGTTCTCTGCCCAAATTATACCGTTATGTGCTTCAATAATTTGCCGAGATAAATAAAGCCCTAATCCTGAACCTTTGGCTTGCCGATCGCTATGTCCCTGATAAAATCGTTCAAATAAGTGGGGAAACTGTTCTGGGGGAATACCTGCACCAGTATCTAAGATTTTTACAACTTGATAAGAAGCTTGAGATTCTAATATTACTTCCACGCGATCGCCTCTTCTGGAATGGTTTATTGCATTAATCAGTAAATTTGTCAATACCCGTTGCAATTGCCAAGCATCACCTTTTACCCACAACGACGAGCGAAAATCTGACTCCCCATAGCGAAAGCATAAATTAACTCTTCGGGTTGCAGCGACTTCCATCAAAGTAGTAGCAACGTCCTCTGCCAATACAGTTAAATCCACAGGTTCTAAATGCAGCTTTAAACCTTCAGTATCATTACGATAAACATCTAATAAAGTTTCCACAAATTGCAAAGAGCTATCATGACTGTGAATCATCGTTGCTAAGACTTTGTGCTGTTGTGACGAAACGATGCCAAATTTTTCTTGTTGGAAAGCTTTGAGAGTTTCAATTGCTCCCAAAAGAGGGGTTTTCAAATCGTGAGTGAGTGTAGAAGCAAAATCTTCTCTTAGTTTAACTAATTGTTCGTGTGCTTCTAGCTTCCCTTGCGTGAGTGCGATCGCTTCTTGGGTTCGTCGTAGACGTAGGCTCAAAAATCCTGTTACCATCAAAGCCATGACAGCGATCGCTCGATCTGCCACCGTTGAAGCAATAATTACTTGACCCCCAGGTACCCACAAATTCAACATCGTTAAAAACATTGCCACGCATGTTGCTTGCAACGTTGCTTTCTGATTTAACCAAGAATTTGCCAGCAGAATCGGTCCAGTGTAAAGATACCCAAATACATAATCACTTGGCGTGGAAAACTCCAAAACTAAAACAACGATAAACAATCCCTCAATCACCAAAGATTTGCCTAAGCGTGAGTTATTAGCCAGTAAAATCCTTTTAAATCTACCATTCACGAAACCATCCTTCGATTGAATTGTGTTATTTATATAAACTATATTAAATCAATATTTTCTCTTGACTAATTTTACCCTAACAGTAAAGTAGAGACGTTCCGGCGGAACGTCTGTACAATATACGCTATTTGTCGAAGATATATTTTTTCTAAACTTCCCTTTATATAACTTCCCCGTAATATTCGTAAAGACGTTCCAGTAAAGACGTTCCAGTAAAGACGTTCCAGTGGAACGTCTCTACAATATATATGTTATTTGTCGAAGATATATTTTTTCTAAACATCGTTTACTTACGTTTAATAAACGCTAAACATAAAAATAAACTAATTTTATATACGTCTATCCCTTGTTTCCATTAAGAAATTGAGAAATGATAGAAACTATTCCACTTATTCAAATACCAAGTAATTCTTTTCTGATTGTAAAAATTTTAGTAATAATTAGTTGAAAAATGTTACAAGGATGGATTCAAATTGCCTTAACGCTACTAATTGTAGTCGCAATTACGCCGATATTTGGGCGATACATGGCGCGTGTCTTTCTCGAACAACGAACCTTTCTCGATCCCATTTTAAACCCCGTTGAGCGAGTTTTGTATTCCTTAGTCGGCGTTCAAGCTAGAGAAAGCATGACTGGCTGGCAATATGCACGGGCAATTTTGTACAGTAATGTAGTCATGGCATTCCTGATATTCTTCATCATCATGAATCAGGGATGGCTACCGCTGAACCCGAATAAAATAGGTGCGCCGACTTGGGACACAGCATTACATACTACAATTTCTTTTATCACCAATACCAATCAACAGCATTATTCTGGTGAAACTTACATGAGTTACGCCAGCCAAATGTTAGCCTTGGGGTATCACATGTTTACCTCGGCAGCTACAGGGATAGCAGTAGCGATCGCTTTTATTCGGGGTTTGACAGGTAGACCTTTGGGCAACTTCTATGTAGACTTGATTCGCACAATTATGCGGATTTTGCTACCCATTAGTATTGTCGGGGCAATTGTGCTGATGGCGGCTGGAGTTCCGGAAACTTTAGCCGGTGCTGTGGTAGTTCCCACCTTAGAAAATCCTACCATTAGTCAGGCGATCGCTCGCGGTCCAGTTGCTCACTTTGAAATTATCAAACAACTAGGGGAAAATGGCGGCGGATTTTTTGCCATCAACTCAGCACATCCATTTGAAAACCCAAATCCCTTAGTTAATCTAATTCAGCTTGTAGCAATGCTTTCAGTGCCTACCTCATTGATATACACCTATGGAGTCTTTGCAAATAACCTCAAACAAGCATGGTTAGTTTACAGCATTCCCTTGGCAATTCTGGTAGTGTTTATCATCATTACAGCGATCGGTGAATATAACGGAAATCCTGCCATCAACGCGCTTTTAGGTTCACAGCAGCCAAACTTAGAAGGTAAAGAAGTGAGATTTGGCTGGGCACAATCTGCATTGTTTGCTGTTTTCACCACAGCAACCATGTGCGGTGCCGTCAATAGCTTGCACGATTCCTTTATGCCCAACGGTGGTTTTGTCACCCTATCAAATATGTTCCTTCAGATCGTCTTTGGGGGACAGGGTACAGGAACCGCTTATTTATTTGCTTATCTAATTTTGGCAGTGTTTGTCACAGGTTTGATGGTGGGACGTACCCCCGAATTTTTCGGACGCAAAATAGAAAAGCGGGAAGTAGTCCTTGCCAGTTTCTTAATTTTGTTAGTCCACCCCATTGCGATTTTAATACCTGCGGCGATAACTTTAGCATTTCCCGACCAATTAGGAGGAATTAGCAATCCTGGTTTTCACGGCTTTTCCCAAGTTATTTACGAATACGCCTCAGCTGCCGCTAATAACGGATCTGGATTTGAAGGCTTAGGCGATTCTCAACCATCTCCGTTAGCGATCGCCACAGGTACAGCACCAACCGCAACCGCTTTATGGTGGAACCTGAGTACCTGCTTCAGCTTGTTAGTTGGACGTTATGTCCCCATCGTCGGTTTATTGTTTCTGTCCGATAGTATATCCCGCAAACAACCCGTTCCCATGACAGTTGGGACATTGCGAACCGATACCGGACTATTTACAGGAGTAACTGCCGGTGTAATTATCATCCTCGGTGCCCTCACCTTCTTCCCCGTGCTGGCATTAGGACCAATTGGCGAAGCCTTTCAGATAGCAAAAGGCATAGGGTAATGGGGATTAGGGACTAGGGACTAGGGACTGGGGAATAGGGAATAGGAAAATAATTATTACCAGTCCCCAGTCCCAGTCCCCAGTCCCAGTCCCAGTCCCCAGTCCCC
>CASBQA010000139.1 GCA_949127635.1 Nostocales cyanobacterium PMM_0069
CTTCGTCGCCCCACTCCAGGGCAAATTATCTGGTATTTTGGTGAGGGGATTTAACTTTGTCGGTTCCCGTTCCGACGACTGGAGTCAAAAATTGTAGGTTTGGTTTTGATTCTGGGTTCCGATGGAAACGTTCCCTACATTCCCACCATAATTTTTATCTACTGTATTGGTAAAATTTTGAATAATGGAAGGTTGAGACTTAACGTTATCTGCCACAGCTTCGACAGCTTGCCGAATTTCCGGATGTTTGTTTGCCGCTTGCTCAACTTGCTGTCCAATTAAATGAGCTTGACCGTAATCTAAAGCTTGTTGCTGGGCTAATTGTATATCATTTGCGGTGCTGGGTTCTTTTTCCTTGAGCAGTTCTAACAACTTCTCACCTTCCTGCCAAGTTTTTTCGCCGATAATTTCACCAGTTTTTTCAAAAGCTTTGGTGATGACTAAGGTAGCTATAGCGGCTGCTGTTAATGTTAAAGGTTCCATAATTAAACTATTAACTACGAGATTACACTTATATTTATCTTCAAGTGTAAGCTTGTCGTTTCCGGTTTTGCATAAAAATATAGTCAGAAATGAGCGGACTGAAGTCCGCACTACGAAATTTACCCTTTTCCCCTCCCTTTGGTAAAGGTAAGATGGCATTAAGTTCTATTTACGGGTAGACCGATGCTATTAGAAGATTACTTTGACTTTTTATCACCCGATGATATTCGGCTGAAAGGACACCGTATCGGCATTGACAATGTAGTTGATTATTACTTAGAAGGATATTCACCGGAAGAAATTGTAGCTAATTTGCCTTCTTTGAACTTGGAGCAGATTCATGCTACTATTACTTACTATCTGCATAATCGCGCCGAGGTTGATGCTTACCTATCACGTTTGAAAAGGTGGCGCAAACAGCATTACCAAGAATGGGCTGCTAATCCTTCACCTGTGGTACAACGTTTAAGAGCAGCAAAAGCTCAAAGAACTGAATCGCAGGTAAATGCTTTGTGAAAGTGCGTTTTTTGCTAGACGAAAATTTGTCACCTCGTTTGAAAGTAGCTGTGCTGCGTCTCAATCCTGCTATAGATATCTTACGTGTCGGTGAAAGTAATGCACCGGAACTAGGAACACTCGATCCTGATGTGTTGTTATATTTAGAGCGATCGCAAAGGCTCTTGGTGACAGATAATCGTGCTAGTATGCCGGCTCATATGGAAGCACATTGGGCAGCAGGTGGACAGATTTGGGGATTATTTTGGGTGCGGGACAGGATACCATTAGGAGAACTGTCACAAGAACTTTTGCTGGTTTGGGAGACGACTGAAGCAGAAGAATGGATAAATCGGCTCGAATGGATTCCATTTTAGGGTAAAAAGGCGATCGCTTTTCCTGATTTAATGGTTGTTGGTTAATGGTTCAAGATAAAGTTCTATTGCATCTTGGATATTTAAGAGTGCTTCTTCGAGAGTTTCCCCTTCAGTGATACAGCCGGGAAGCGAAGGTACATAGACGGTGTATCCCCCTTCATCGCTGAGTTCTAATACGACTTTTATCTTCATGATTTGACTTTGTATGTTTATTTTAAATATAATGGGCGATCGCACAAGCGTGGTTTAATGGTTTCTCAAGATGCATTTCTTATCGCCTGAGATTTCAATCTCAGGCTAATAGCTTAACCCCACTGAAGTGGGCTAAAATCAATACACTAACTAAGCTTAGGACTTTGGCTATTAGCCATAGGTTTTAACCTATGGCGGGTAATGCAAGCACATTTATATAAAAGTTCTACTCTTGTAAAGGCAACACATTAATTAACTGAGAAAATCTCGAAAAATCTCCTGTATTGTGAGTTAATAACTGTGGAATATGGTAAACTAAGATTGTGGCAACAATATTCGCATCATGTACTTGCTTGCCACCAATAGGAATTTCTGCCATTAAAGATAAAAGTCTTTCCGTAACTTCTGGGGTATCTTCAGCTAATCGAAAGCGGTTAGCAAAATATCGCACGTCTGCCGCTAGGGAAGCAATAGGAATTTCTCCGGTTAAGTCGCTGCGCCTTGTCATAGCTGCCAAATATTCCTTGAGTATTTGGCGACTTATCCATAATTCAATACCTTGCTGTTCCATAGCTTGCAGTCGCTCTGTAGCTTGTGTATGAAAAGGTGACAAAGTTAAATTAGCATAAACCAGAATATTTGTGTCGATGAAAACAGCCGTATCACTCATCTGCATATAAGTCTTCTCTACGGAAAGTAACGTTTTCCGATACTAATCCTACAGGATAAGCGGAAAATTTCAGCGGAGGACGTTTTTCCTTCGTCTCTGGCAACTCTTGCAAAGGCTTTTCATCAATTATCACCACAACTTGATGTTCACCTGCGGGAATATCAGCCGGTAACTGCAATGTAATTTTCCCATCTTCTGTAACCGTGGCAATTGTTTCAATAGTCTTCATATCATTCCTCCAATGCTGCTAATACTGCCTTCGGCAATAACTTATCTTTAAACCAAATAATTCTAGCGGGAACATCATTTAATTTCACACCTGCCTTTTCCAAATTTAATCTTTCAGAAATTGCCAAAATCAAATCATCACGTTCCGCACGTCGCACCTGAGAAAACTTCTTTTGTAAATATTCTGGGCGCCAATAACCAACAATTTCTAATAAAAACGTCCGTCCATCAGGATGTACCAAACGAAAATCGGGAATCATCACACTACCTGGAATGGGAACTAAATCAACTTCTCTCTCCAATACCCAATCACTTTTTAACGAATCCCACTTCTCAGCAAAAGACGCTTCCAACATACTATCGTAAGGCTTGCCAGGAGGATAATGAGACACCAAACCGCATTCAGAATTGAGAGTAAAACGTCCAGTTTTCCAATCATTCGTATAAAAGTCGCGAGTTTGGAGAATAGAAGAAAGACTCCATCTGGTAACATGAAGTAAAGCCGGAATCATTTTAGCGATCGCTAAACCATATCGCGTACTAGGATTAAACAAACTCGTCGGACCATCAATCGTAATTGTAAACCCGTGGTCAGCATCACCCTCAATATAAGCCATCAATTGAAACAGCTTTAAATAGCGAAACAAAAGCTTATATTCACCCGGAACATTACGATGAGCATTTAAACTAAGTTGACTCGCTCGATAAAACACACCCTGCACTTGAGATAAATTATATCGATGTAACAAATCTTCCGGTGTAGGTGCATCAAATCTAATAAAAATCTTATTTTCCGACAAATCAGCATATAACCCATCATGAACTTGTTGCGGTAAAACTTCTCGTTCAAATTCATGAGTTAATTCATCAGCAATCTTGCTAAGTGTAACTTGCGTTGATTGCGGACTAGAAACAGACATTGCAGCCAAAGCAAACACCCGTTCTCGTAACATTTGAGGTTCCAAAGGACTCACCACCTCAAACGTGCAAAAACTGCTTTTCAAAATATAAGCTAATCCCCGCTTCACCTTATAATCAGTAGTATCACCCTCCAACTCCAATAACAGACGATCAAGAACACCTTGCGTCTTTCCTACCGCATCTCGAAAACAATCGATTAACTCAACAGCTAACTCCAAAGTCTTCTTATCAAGCTTAAGTCTCTTGGGAATTATCTCCTCCCCATTCTGACGATGAATTAGTAAATCTGTTGGTAACATTGGGATTGGTTGTTAGTGGGCAATGGGCATTGGGCATTGGGCAATGGTAATAATTTTTCCCCTTTCCCCCTGCTGTTAATTATTAGTTTCTGAAGAATCATTTGAATCTACATTATTTTTATTAGGTGTTTGAGTTTTCTTCTCAACAGAATAATTTATTTCCAACTGTTCAGCAGCCTTATAATCTCTTTGTTGACCACTTCCATAAACAACCTGCAACTTCCCTCTTTTTTCCCCATCTCCCTTTCTCCCCATCTCCCCATCTCTATTCCCTCTCCTCCTTGCCGAAGTACCCTCCTCACTTGTATCCTCAGCAACCACCTCATATAAAATCGCTTGCTTATTGGGAATATTACCCTTTCTTAAAATCCTCCCCAAACGTTGAGTATATTCCCTCGCCGAACCAGTACCCGATAAAATAATTGCAATACTTGCCGCCGGCACATCAACACCTTCATTCAACACATGAGAAGCAACCAAACATTTATACTCCCCCTCGCGAAACTTCGTTAATATTTCATGTCGTTCCTTCACAGGAGTTTGATGAGTAATTGCCGGAATTAGCAACCCTTGAGAAATCTTGTAAACCGTCGCATTATCAGCCGTAAAAATCAAAATTCTTTCCGGATAATGTTCCCCAAGTAAATTCGTAAGAATTCGTAACTTTCCATCAGTACCCAAAGCGATTTCTTTCGCTTGACGGTGTGCTAACATAGCTCTACGTCCAGCAGGCGATCGCGCACTCATCTGGACAAAATTTTGCCAACCTTTCAAACTCCCCAAAGAAATCTTTGATTGCTTCAAAAAATCATTGCGAGTTTGAATTAATTGATTGTATCTTTCTCGCTCAACTTGCGATAGCTTCACCTTAATTTGGACAATTTCGTGTTGTGCTAATGTATTCCCCGCCAAATCCTCAGCGCGTTTGCGATATACTTCTTTACCAATGAGAATAGTTAAATCAGCGTGTTTCCCATCAGTGCGTTCTGGAGTTGCAGAAAGTCCCAATCGATAAGGTGCGATCGCATATTCCGCAATTACCCGATTAAAATCAGTTGGCAAATGATGACACTCATCAAAAATCACCAAAGCATACTTATTCCCCAAACTTTCTGCGTGAATTGCCGCACTATCGTAAGTCGCAACCAGTATCGGAGTTCTATCTTTCGATCCACCCCCCAACAACCCCACCTCAGCATCAGGAAACGCTGCCATCAAATGTGCATACCACTGATGCATCAAATCTAAAGTAGGCACCACAATCAACGTTGTGCGCGGTGTTGCTTGCATCGCCATTTGTGCCAGATAAGTCTTTCCAGCCGCAGTAGGAAGCACCACTACCCCTTGTCTACCTGCCAGTTTCCAAGCTGCTAAAGCCTCACTTTGATGGGGATAGGGTTCCATCTCCATACTCGCAATTAACTCTACCGCATGAAATGCCTTCGCTTCATCGATAAAATTAGTCTCTTCTGCTTGTAGCGCTTCTACTAAAAGTCTATATTGAATCGCCGGAATGCGGAATTTTTCTATTCTATCATCCCACGTAGCGTAATCCATCCAACCCTTGCCCCGCGCTGGTGGATGCAAAATTAATGTGCCACGATCAAAAGTTAATGTGGGGGTACGAGCCACTCAGAAGCCTTAATAAGTAATATTATATCCGTTTAATTACCCATAATAAAACATCTTTGTAGTGAAGACTTCAGCATCTTTTTATAATAGACATCTAGTACAAAAGACGTAGAGACGTAGCAATGCTACGTCTTTTTCGGCGATCGCAAAAGCTATTTCGGCGATCGCAAAAGCTATTTCGGCGATCGCAAAAGCTATTTCGGCGATCGCAAA
>CASBQA010000140.1 GCA_949127635.1 Nostocales cyanobacterium PMM_0069
GGACAAGGGGGACAAAAACCACCAACAACTAACAACTAACTTTTAACAGGAATATTAAATTTAGAGCTGATCGCTTTAATGACTCTTGCTTCTTCTAATGTAGTTTTGTTGTTTAGTTGGGCTATTCTATAACATTGAGCCAGTAGTGGTACTGCAAAATCGCGGTTGAGTTGATTGAGTAGTGTATCTAAAGGTTGGGGTGATTTGATATTTTGGGCGATCGCTTCTACATTGTTTGGACTGAGGTTTAATGTTTGCAACTTCGGCAAAATTTCTTCCCAAGTCTGATCTGGATGACTAGCAAGGATCATGTGAACTAGAATTTGATCCATAATCGCTTCTTGAGCGATCGCTTTTTCTAAATAATTTTCGCTTTGTTTCTTTAACTCTGCAAGTGTTGCTTCTGAAGTCAACAAAGTCGAATCATCCAGCTTTGCTTCATAAAATCGACAAGCTGCATATCCTAACGAATATATCATTGTCGCATTAGAACTAGCACCAATCACCGCACCCGCGAAAGGTACATTTCGCAGCAAACCTAAACCCGCAGCTTTGAGAAGACGACTACCACCAAAAGCTAAACCAAAAATCGCTAAAACTTCACCTTTCCGCGCAGGATCTTTTAAATCCAGCCCATAGACAGATGCTATTTGGTAAAGCATTTCTGATTGCAATTGCGTTGTTGCTGCCAAATCAACTGCAAACAGCGCCAACGCTTCACCTGGTAAAATACTAGTTGCCAGTCCAATTCCCCCTGCTTTAGTTGCTTTATCCAGCATAATCCGATGGGCTATTTGGCTGGGTGATTCTTGGGGATGCTGTTGCTGTAGCTGTTTTACTTCAGCTTCGGCTTTTGCTAAATCAACTTTATCACTAACACCAATCAGCCAATTGAGATTTAACACACCAGCTAATTTTCTGATTAGCCAGTTTTCACCAAGATGAGTAACTACCTCTCCAACGGTGTGAGTTGCTTCTTCAATTAGTTTATGTGTTTGTTTTACAGCTACTTCTACAGATGCCGATCCTACCCCAACTGCGGTTCCAACTGCATCACCAACGGAGTTAGCAACCGATTCTAATACAGATTGTGCTGAAGTTTGCGCTTTAATATCTAAATTTGAAGTTGATTTATTCACCTCAATTTCTGTTTGAGATTTGCCTTTCATTATTGAACAACGTCCTACAAGTCTTTCTACTCAACTTGTAGCGTGAGCGCGAGGGGCTTGACATCTCTCTATAAGCGTAAGTCGTTACAGTAAATTTAAATATCACTATTACTCAAAGAACACATGGAAACTGAACTAAAACAATATCCCCTTTATTCAGTGCCACTAAACAGGTTCTCCGTCTTCAAGAGAATATAAATCCGGTTCATCATGCAAAAAGTCAAATACTTTTCCTTTTTCAGCAAGATGCATAATTTCATTACTAGAAGGATAGGGAATATTTCCAAATAACTTTTTTTCTAGCAATAAACGTTCTTCTGTTGGTAAAGCAAGAATTACTTCTAATAAGGATTCAACAAGCTTGATGTTCATCGTGCTCTTCAGTAAGATTGAATTTTGAATGCTTTTTTAGTTTTCAAACATTTAATCTGATGACAATGATTTGAAAAATATTATGTAAAGGCTGTTTATTTGGACTTTAATTAAATCGGTTTCATTGGATAAATCACTTCATTTATCATGAGGAAACTGCTTTATCACTATTGTCTAAAAAATTATTCTCTTTCATAATTTCATATAGATAAATATCTTTTTCTAACAAACAGGCGTGTCCGCTATGAGGTAACACTACCATTTTTGGATTAGGTAAAATATTAACTAAACGTTCGGCTTCAGTTACAGAAGGTAAAAGGCGATCGTCACCACCAGCAATTACCAAAACTGGTTGAGTCAGGGTGCGTAATTGCTTGTCATCAACGTTAAAATCTCGTAATAATGATATTCGCCAGAGGACGGTTTGTGGTGGTACATAACGCATACTTTTGAGAAGTTCTTGGCGATCGCCTCTCCCAATCCTCCCCAAAGATGCTAAAAATGGCAATAGCCCCAATGCTCCAACATCATAAAGATATCCCGGTACCATGTTAGTTAGTTGCGATGTCCAATTCAACCAGGGACGAAGATTTAAAGCCGAAGCCGAGTTAATGAGAATAATTCGCTTGAATAACTGCGGTGAGGCGATCGCTACTTTCATCGCCAAACAACCCCCAAAAGACTCACCACACAAGTAAACTGGTCTAGAAGAACTTTTTAATTCTTGGTCGATTAAGTCCAATACGTTCTCAGTCAGATCCTCCCAATTAGTTAAATCTTCTCTTGGTATCGCCAAACAACGCACATCAAAGCCGGCTTCTAAACCGGCGGTTTGCGATCGCAATAATTGACCCGTTCCATCCATACCTGGTAAGTATACCAACAATGGATACTCTGGCTTTAGCGTTTTAGGTGTTAAAAAACACGGTTTGATCTCAACTTTTGCAGTAGTCATTAGTAAATTGGGCAATGGGCAATGGGCATTGGGCATTGGGCATTGGGTATTGGGTATTGGTAATA
Source organism: Nostocales cyanobacterium PMM_0069 (assembly GCA_949127635.1). Lineage (GTDB taxonomy): Bacteria > Cyanobacteriota > Cyanobacteriia > Cyanobacteriales > Nostocaceae > Hassallia. Next base: position 2,562 of record CASBQA010000140.1, read on the forward strand.
ATTCTTTTCCTATTCCCCAGTCCCCAGTCCCTAGTCCTAGTCCCTAATAACAACCTTCACGCAATAATTTAGCAATTTTGCCATGACAGTGTTCTGTCAATTCGGCTACAACTTTTTTGCCTTGTTTGCCCTGGTATTTTTCCTTGTGTTGCGACATAATCCAATAAGGACGACCAATTAACACGGGCTTTGGGACGATAAATCACACTCATGATGCAAACCCGGTTGATTGAATAAAGGTTCTGAAGGGCTATTTACACTCATACTTCAGTCAAATATATTTTTGAGAAAATACTGCATTTTTTCTGAGAGAACTTTTACATTACTTTACACTATAACAAAGACCGTCTTCAGATAGAAATGTCTGATTTAGAGAATTAGTTAAACTTTTATTAGAGCTAATGGGTGTTATTTTCAGTCACAATAAATAGTGAAAAAAAAGATTATTTACTGAAGGTGCTGAGTATAAGTAATAAAATAGCCCATGAAGAAAGGGATAAAGCTTATAGCAAATAAATCTTTAGTTTTCAGCCTTCATTTTTTCTGCTTTAGACTTGTTTGGTTATAATTGTTCAAGCAAACAAATGCTGCATTCATCGTTATGGAGCTAACAATCGCCTAGCAAAAAAATTTGCTAATATTAAATAGTTCTTTTAAAATCCGGTGAAATATTATATAATAATGTGTTTGTCAATACATAAGTCCCTGACAAAACTGTTTTAACAAGTTGTTTTTGATTCTGCAAGATAAAAGAGTGGATAAATCAGAAAAGACCTTTGCGCTAACAACACCGCTATATTATGTAAACGATTTACCCCACATGGGCAGCGCTTATCCAACGATCGCAGCTGATGTGGTAGCACGGTTCCAAAGACTATTGGGGCACTCAGTACTGCTGATTACGGGTACAGATGAGCATGGACTGAAAATTCAGCGGGCAGCAGAAAGTAAAGGGCGATCGCCACAAGAATACTGTGATGGAATTGTGCCAAGCTTTGTTTCTCTGTGGGAATTGCTAAACATTCAATACGATCGCTTTATTCGGACTACCGATCCGCGTCATGAAGCGATCGTCAAAGAATTCTTTCAGCGAGTCTGGGAAGCTGGTGACATCTACCAGGGACAGCAAAAAGGCTGGTATTGCGTTTCCTGTGAAGAATTTAAAGAAGAACGGGATTTGTTAGAAGGACACCGGTGTCCCATCCACAGCAACAAAGAAGTCGAGTGGCGAGACGAGCAAAACTACTTCTTTCGCTTATCCAAATATCAAAGCCAACTTCAAGAATTATACCAGTCCAGACCAGATTTTATTCAACCAGAAAGCCGTCGAAATGAAGTCCTCAACTTTGTAAATCAGGGTTTGCAGGACTTTTCCATATCACGGGTAAATCTGGACTGGGGTTTTGCAGTACCAGTTGACCCCAAACAAACCCTTTATGTCTGGTTTGATGCGCTGCTGGGTTATATAACTGCCTTGAACGAAGCAAACGCAGAACCAACTTTAGAAAATGCTTTATCCAAATGGATGCCAATCAACTTGCATTTAATCGGTAAGGATATCCTCCGCTTTCATGCAGTTTACTGGCCCGCAATGTTAATGTCAGCCAATTTGCCATTACCAGAAAGAGTATTTGGACACGGTTTCTTGACCAAAGATAATCAGAAAATGGGGAAAACCCTTGGTAATACTCTTGATCCCGTGGCTTTAGTTAAAACTTATGGTTCAGATGCAGTTCGTTATTACTTCCTTAAGGAAATCGAATTTGGCAAAGATGGCGATTTTAATGAAGTTAGATTCATCAATGTTTTAAATGCAGATTTGGCAAACGATCTAGGAAATTTGCTAAATCGCACCCTGAACATGGTGAAAAAATACTGCGCTGGAAATATGCCATCAATTACAAATGAAGATATCACGAATGAAAATCCGTTGAAAGCTATTGGTTTAAATTTAGGCAAACAGGTAAAAAATGCTTATGAAGCGCTAGCTTTTAATCAGGCTTGCGAATCTATCTTAACTCTAGTGCGAGCCGGCAATAAGTTTATCGATGATCAAGCACCTTGGACATTGTATAAACTAGGAGAAACCCAGACGCTAGAGCAAGTACTGTATGCAGTTCTAGAATCGGTGAGGCTAGCAGCTTATCTATTGTCCCCAATTATTCCGGATATCAGTAGCGATATTTATGAGCAACTGGGCTTCAAAATCAACTTTAATCAGCAAATAGAAAGTTCAAGTGCTGCACCTTTTGCGATCCATTCTACATGGGGAATACTCAGCAGTGAACAAAAGTTAGGTACACCAAAACCAATTTTTCAACGCATCGAACTGCCAAAAAACGATTAGCTTTTTTAATTTCTTTTGTCAACAAAATTAGCAAGGCTTAATTGATAGCCTTGAAAGCTTATTATAAGCAGCTCTGATTTCTGAAGAAAAAAGATAAATAAGTATCAATTATTACAAGGATAAAGATTTAGGTATGACAACAATGTTGAATAACTTGGAAAACGACTCAATATTTACCCCAGAACAAGTTTTGGAAAATCGCGGTCGTGTGGCTATTTTTATTGATGGTTCAAATCTATTTTACGCAGCCCTGCAACTGGGAATAGAAATAGATTACACGAAGCTTTTGTGCAGATTGACCGGTGGATCTAGATTGTTGCGATCATTTTTCTATACTGGTGTAGACCGGACAAACGAGAAACAACAGGGATTTTTGTTGTGGATGCGTCGCAACGGGTATCGAGTAATTGCTAAAGATTTGGTGCAGTTACCAGATGGCTCAAAAAAAGCCAACCTAGATGTGGAAATTGCGGTAGATATGATGGCTTTGGTAGATTCATATGATACAGCAGTTTTAGTGAGTGGCGATGGAGATTTGGCTTATGCAGTCAATTCAGTTAGCTATCGTGGAGTGCGCGTAGAAGTGGTGAGTTTGCGCTCAATGACCAGCGATAGTTTAATTAACGTAAGCGATCGCTACATTGATCTAGAAGCCATCAAAGAAGACATTCAAAAAACCCCTCGTCAAAGCTATCCATATCGTCCTTTATCCGGTATCGGTTTTTTAGAAGATTCCGGAGACATTGACGGACATCTTGAAATTCAAGAGTGAAGCAACAAGAATATCGAGAGGGAGACAAGGAGTTGGAGAGACTTGGAGATAAGGGGACAAGGGGACAAGGAGGACAAGGAGGACAAGGA
>CASBQA010000141.1 GCA_949127635.1 Nostocales cyanobacterium PMM_0069
GAATGCTCCCCCTCCCCCCTCATGTCACCAAACCTAGAGAACTTGATAATAAACAACATGAGTTAGGGGTAAAGAACCTTAAAATAATCAGGATTTCTATTTTTATACTGCAAAGCAACAATTATGCCCCGTCGTGATGACCTCAGGAAAATTCTACTGTTAGGCTCTGGTCCTATCGTGATTGGACAAGCTTGTGAGTTTGACTACTCTGGTACCCAAGCTTGTAAAGCGCTGCGAGAAGAAGGTTATGAAGTGGTGCTGGTAAATTCTAATCCAGCGACAATCATGACCGATCCGGAAACAGCCGATCGCACTTATATCGAACCGCTAACACCAGAGTTAGTCGAAAAAGTAATCGCTAAAGAACGTCCCGACGCTTTACTACCAACGATGGGAGGACAAACCGCTCTCAACTTAGCTGTAGCTTTGGCGAAAAGTGGTGCCTTAGAAAAGTATAATGTCGAGTTAATCGGCGCTAAACTCCCGGCTATCGAAAAAGCCGAAGATAGAAAGCTGTTTAACGAAGCGATGGTTAAAATCGGGGTGAACATGTGTCCTAGCGGTACAGCCGAAACCTTAGAAGAATCAAAAGCGATCGCTCGTAAAATTGGCTCTTATCCTTTAATTATCCGTCCAGCCTTTACTATGGGTGGCACCGGTGGCGGTATCGCTTACAATCAAGAAGAATTTGAAGTAATGGCACAAACGGGTATCGATTCTAGCCCCGTTTCCCAAATTCTCATCGATCAGTCTTTACTTGGCTGGAAAGAATACGAACTCGAAGTTATGCGGGATTTAGCAGATAACGTGGTGATTATCTGCTCAATCGAAAACATTGACCCAATGGGTATCCACACCGGTGACTCGATTACCGTCGCTCCGGCACAAACCTTGACTGATAAAGAATATCAGCGGCTGCGGGATATGGCAATCAAAATCATCCGCGAAATTGGCGTAGAAACTGGGGGTTCTAATATCCAGTTTGCCGTCAATCCCGTAAATGGGGATGTAGTTGTCATTGAGATGAACCCCCGTGTTTCCCGTAGTTCGGCTTTAGCTTCTAAAGCTACAGGCTTCCCCATCGCGAAAATAGCAGCAAAGCTTGCGGTAGGCTATACCTTGGATGAAATCAAAAATGATATCACCAAGAAAACACCCGCCTCCTTTGAGCCGACAATCGATTATGTGGTAACAAAAATACCCCGCTTTGCCTTTGAAAAATTCCCAGGTTCCGATCCTGTGCTAACTACCCAAATGAAATCGGTAGGGGAAGCAATGGCAATTGGAAGGACTTTTAACGAATCCTTTCAAAAAGCGCTGCGATCGCTTGAAACCGGTCGCGCTGGTTGGGGTTGCGACATTAAAGAAAAGTTACCCAGTGGTGAACAAATTCGCGCTCAATTGCGGACTCCGAATCCCGATCGCATTTTCTCTGTGCGTCATGCGATGCTGTCGGGAATAACTCTTGAGGAAATCTATGAATTAACTGGGATTGACCCTTGGTTCCTGGATAAAATGCAGCAACTGCTGGAAACTGAGAAATTCCTCAAGCGCACACCATTGCAACAGTTGACAAAAGCGCAGATGTATGCAGTGAAGCGAGAAGGATTTAGCGATCGCCAGATCGCCTTTGCCACGAAAAAGAACGAAGATGAAGTTCGGACATATCGCAAAGAATTAGGCGTGATTCCAGTTTACAAAACAGTGGACACCTGCGCCGCCGAATTTGAAGCCTTTACTCCTTACCATTATTCCACCTACGAAGACGAAAGCGAGATCATACCAACCACCAAGCCCAAGGTGATGATTTTGGGTGGTGGTCCCAACCGGATTGGACAGGGGATTGAGTTTGATTATTGTTGTTGCCACGCTGCCTATGCTTTAAAGGGCGCGGGTTATGAGACAATTATGGTCAACTCTAATCCGGAGACAGTTTCGACAGATTATGATACAAGCGATCGCCTTTACTTTGAGCCATTGACCAAAGAAGATGTTCTCAACATCATCGAAGCCGAAAACCCGGTTGGGGTGATTGTCCAATTTGGTGGACAAACACCATTGAAGTTAGCGATACCCTTACAGGAGTATTTAAACAAACTTGGTAATGGAAGTGAACAGCCAATTACCAAAATCTGGGGAACTTCACCAGATTCTATCGACATGGCAGAAAACCGGGAACGGTTTGAAAAGATTCTCAACGAATTAAATATTGCTCAACCGGCAAATGGTATAGCTAGGAGTTATGAAGATGCGCTAATTGTCGCTCAACGGATTGGTTATCCAGTAGTAGTGCGTCCTAGCTACGTGTTGGGGGGACGAGCGATGGAAATCGTTTATTCTGATACAGAATTAGAACGCTACATGAAATTTGCGGTGTTGGTGGAACCGGAACATCCGATTTTGATTGATAAATTTTTAGAAAATGCCATTGAAGTTGATGTGGATGCGATCGCTGACCATACGGGAAGGGTAGTAATTGGCGGCATTATGGAACACATCGAGCAAGCCGGAATTCACTCAGGAGACTCAGCTTGTTCTTTACCGTCAATATCTTTACCACCAGCGGTTCTTGAGCAAATCCGCACTTGGACGGTGCAACTAGCCCAGGCTTTATCAGTAGTCGGATTAATGAACATTCAATTTGCTGTAGTTGGTGCTCAAGGCTATTCTCCCCAAGTTTATATTTTAGAGGCAAATCCCCGCGCCTCCCGGACTGTACCGTTTGTTTCTAAAGCGACTGGTGTACAACTTGCTAAATTAGCATCCTTAGTTATGTCCGGTAAAACTTTAGAGGAATTAGGTTTCACTCAAGAAGTTATACCAAAACACATTGCCGTGAAAGAAGCAGTATTACCGTTTAATAAATTTCCTGGTACAGATACGATTTTGGGA
>CASBQA010000142.1 GCA_949127635.1 Nostocales cyanobacterium PMM_0069
CTGTCCCTGTCCCCTTGTCCCCAGTCCCCAGCCCTTCTGATAGACTGAGTTTATATAAATTAACCATTCGCAACAGGAGAATTAGACCAATGAGCGAAATTGTGACAGCAGCGGTATTACCCGTCGCTTTAATCTTCATAGGCTGGGGTTTGGGTGCATTGTTACTGAAGATTCAGGGCGCAGAACCAGAATAATCGTTCTAAGTAGCCAAGATTAAGATGAGAGAGGCGACAAAAAAAGTCTCTCTCTAAAATCAGTTTCTTAAAAATATTGTAAACTTTTGTTTGCATATGCGAGTCTGATAAGATTCAATTAATAAAACTTTAAGAATTTTTACAAAGCCCCATGACATTATTAATCGTCGGTGCCACTGGCACCTTGGGAAGACAAGTAGCTCGTCGTGCTATTGATGAAGGTTATAAGGTACGCTGTCTTGTCCGGAGTGCCAAAAAAGCTGCATTTCTAAAAGAATGGGGTGCAGAACTCGTACCAGGAGACTTGTGTTATCCCCAAAGTCTCGCAACCGCACTTGAAGGTGTAACCGCAGTCATTGATGCCTCAACATCTCGTCCTACTGACTCACTGAGTATCAAAGAAGTAGACTGGGATGGCAAGGTAGCATTAATTCAATCAGCTCAAACTGCGGGTGTAGAGCGTTTTATCTTCTTTTCCATTCTCGATGCCGACAAATATCCAGAAGTTCCCTTGATGGAAATTAAGCGGTGTACAGAACTATTTTTGGCGGAGTCGGGCTTAAATTATACTATTTTGCGGCTCGCTGGCTTTATGCAAGGGTTAATCGGTCAATATGGAATTCCGATTTTGGAAGGACAACCAGTTTGGGTAACAGGTGGATCTTCCCCCATCGCTTACATGGACACTCAGGACATTGCTAAATTTGCTATCCGCGCTTTAAGCGTCCCAGAAACAGAAAAACAAGCTTTTCCCGTGGTGGGTACTCGTGCTTGGAGTGCTCCGGAAATCATTAGCCTGTGCGAACGCTTGTCTGGAAAAGACGCTAAAATAACCCGGATGCCGTTAAACTTATTGCGAGGAGTGCGGAACATAACGCGGTTCTTTCAGTGGGGGTGGAATGTCGCTGACAGACTGGCGTTTACAGAAGTATTGGCAAGTGGTAAATCGCTAAATGCGTCAATGGATGAAGTATATAAAGTCTTTGGGTTAGACCAACAAGAAACCACCACCTTGGAAAGCTACCTGCAAGAGTACTTTAGCCGAATTATGAAAAAGCTTAAAGAAATAGACTACGAAAAAACTAAAGCCAAAAAGAAGAAGGAAAAAAGAAGCCCCTTTAAAAAGACTTCAAATTAGTTAAGAGTCAATAGTCAATAGTCAACAGTCAACAGTCAACAGTCAAGGGTCAAGGGTCAAAGGTCTATAAATTAGTTAAGAGTCACTCATTCAACAGGTCTATAGTAATTATCTAGACCAATGCCCAATTCCCAATACGAGCGTGCCAATGTTCACTTTGTTCCAAAATGTGTAACGATTAACATAATATAGAGCATCGCAAGCAAGTTGGATATTTGAATGTGCCGAAAGCAGGCATTATTTACAATGACGTTAAACCGATAGCGAGTCGTGTCGCTATCGAGCTGCAAGACAAACTAACCGCAGCCGGTTGGGATGTCTATGTGACAGCGGGTATCGGTGGTATGCTGGGCTATTCTACCCCAGAGAGTCCTGTATGCCACACGCCAATTGAGGGTCTGACACCCCCTGGTTTTGACTCAGAAATGAAGTTTGTCGTGGTGTTAGGGGGAGATGGGACTGTTTTGGCAGCCTCTCGCCAAGTTGCCCCCTGTGGCATTCCATTGCTAGGGGTGAATACCGGTCACATGGGGTTTTTGACCGAGGCTTACCTCAATCAATTGCCTCAAGCAATAGAACAGTTGATGGCAGGTGAGTATGAAATTGAAGAGCGCGTAATGCTTACCGTCAAAGTGTTTCGGGGAGAGTCGGTGTTGTGGGAAGCCCTCTGCTTGAATGAAATGGTGCTGCATCGAGAACCGCTTACTTCAATGTGCCATTTTGAAATTGTTATCGGACATCATGCGCCAGTAGATATTGCCGCAGATGGTGTAATTATTTCTACACCAACTGGTTCTACAGCTTATTCGTTGAGTGCTGGTGGACCAGTGGTAACTCCAGGAGTACCTGTGTTGCAATTAGTGCCGATTTGCCCTCATTCTCTAGCTTCCAGGGCGTTGGTGTTTCCTGATAGTGAGCCAGTAAACGTCTACCCAGTAAATATTCCTCGCCTAGTAATGGTGGTGGATGGTAACGGGGGGTGCTATGTTCTGCCACAAGATCGGGTATATTTAGAGCGATCGCAATATACGGCACGATTTATTCGCTTGCAACCACCAGAGTTTTTCCGCATTTTACGAGAAAAATTAGGTTGGGGTCTACCACACATCGCCAAACCAACCTCGGTAGAATTGCCTTAATTAGGGATTAGGGACTGGGTAATTGAAGAGGGGGAAAGGGGAAAGGGGAAATGCCCCAGTCCCTAGTCCCCAGAAATTTTAAATAAGTTATTAAAATTGTTGCATCTGCGATTAAATTCGCAGATACTTGAACGTGCGTTCAACATGGTACACAAAGTGCCCAACTAGGATTGCTCTATAATCAAAAACACGTAAATTGCACTTTTACCTGATGTACAGACGTTCGACAGCACACTATATTAAATCCCAAATCAAAACTCCACGCATTAATATGACGCTTGCTCACAAAGATTGTGTTTTGGTGATTGAAAGCGACGAGAATCTAGCAAATCAACTGACTTGCGATTTGCACGAAGCTGGCTACGAAGCAATTGTGGCACATGATGCTAATAGTGGTTTTCAATACTGCCGCGATCGCCAACCTGCTTTAATAGTTGTAGACCGAATGCTCACAGGAGAATCTGGACTCTCTTTGTGCAAAAATCTGAGAAATGCCGGAATGCGATCGTCCGTGCTAGTCTTAATGGCACGCGATACAATCGATGACCGTGTTGCTTGTTTAGAAGCCGGAGCCGATGATTACTTCCTCAAGCCTTACCGCTCAGAAGACTTTTTAAAGTTGATTCGCCTTTATTTAAAACCGGATGTTGATACTTCAGAACAGTTACGGTTTGGAGATTTGATTTTAGATATCGCAACCCGTCGCGCTATACACAACGGGCGTGCAATTGACTTGACAATGAAAGAATTTGAACTCTTAAAGTATCTAATGGAACATCCCCGTGAAGTATTAACCCGCGAACAAATTCTCGAAAATGTTTGGGGTTACGACTTTATGGGCGAATCTAATGTCATCGAAGTGTATATTCGCTACTTGCGTCTCAAAATCGAAGAAGAAGGTCAAAAGCGCCTGATTCAAACAGTTCGCGGTGTAGGATACGTATTACGAGAATCGTAAATAGTTGGGGGTTAGTGGTAGAGACGCGATTAATCGCGTCTGTACAATGTTAGTCGGAAATTTAACTAACAACTATCAACTATCAACCAACAACTAACAACTAACAATCAGTTAAAATTATATGAATCGTTGGCTATTTTTGCTACCAATCGTCTTAAGTGTTACTCTATTCGGCTGTTCTGAACCAACACCAGCTAAACCCCCCAGCACTAACCTCAATTCTCAAGTATCAGCCTCAGCGCCTTCTGGTCAAACACTACCGATTTCTGGTATCGCTATTGTTCCTAATGGCACAAAAATTAATTTGGAGGTAGCGCGGACACCGCAAGAGCAAGAAATTGGGTTGATGTATCGCAAGGTTTTGGCAGACGACAGAGGAATGCTGTTTCAGTTTCCTTCCGCGCAACCAGTCAGTTTCTGGATGAAGAATACTCTTATACCGTTAGATATAGTCTTTTTGCGGAAGGGGGTAGTGCAATATATTGCAGCTGGTGTACCCCCCTGTACTGCCGATCCTTGTCCTACTTATGATCCGGGGAAATTAATTGACACGGTAATTGAACTGCGATCGGGACGTGCCGCTGAATTAAGTTTAAAAGTGAGCGATCGTGTTAAAATTGAATTCCTCAACTCCGGATCTTCTCGGAGATAGAGGTTTCAGCAAGCCTAATTACGCTACCATGAGAGATACCAATATTGAAGTTTTAGTAAATATTGCATCACATGGTCTAGTAAAAAAATTACTTTTGACCTAATATTTTATAAACATGCTAATCATCTCAAACCAAGCTATTTCCAGGGCAAGATAGCAATTTTAACATTTGATGGCAAAAAATATTCCTTTTGGCGTAAGTGTAAATAGTCGTTAATAAGAGAGTATAGCTATGGAATCTTTCTTACTACAGGTGTAATCAATTAAAACACTATAGTAAAAATGATTAAATAAATTTCACGACTATCAAAGCGCTACTTAAAAATTAAGTAGACATTAAGCGCTAGAATTTATATTTCCACAAATGCTTCGCTTCAGAAGGCTTTGGTAGAAGAACACTTACATAAACTGTGTTGGGATGTCAATTCGATAACAACACAGTCACAAATGAAATACTACTTATAGGCTACAGAAAATCTGAAATTCATGTATGATAATACACTTTACGATAGGGAGGTGAGATACAAATGACACCATCAACATATCCTCAACTTATTCGTTTTTTACAAGACGATTTAGCAATTTCTACGGCTTCGCTAGCGGTTGCTCTTCGTCACCGAGAA
>CASBQA010000143.1 GCA_949127635.1 Nostocales cyanobacterium PMM_0069
CGTCCCTTCATGAAGAGGGGTAAAGGGGAAAGGGGCAAGGGGAAAAGGGAAAGGGGGGAAGACGTAGCAGTGCTACGTCTCTACATCGGTTGTCTATTTCAGAACAGTAGGAATCGCCTCAAGTACTCGTATAGCGGTTTGTTCGGGTGTTTCTTCCTCACTAATACTGATTCGCAGATCGGCTTGATTGTAAAGTGATTGTCGTTGTTCAAGAAGCGATCGCAGTTTTTGTTTCAAGTCAACATCTTGCAGTAACGGTCTTGTGGTATCTTCTGCTAAACGGCTGTAAAGTAACTCTACTGGCACATCCAGCCAAACAATCAAGCCGTGGCGTAGGTAACTCCAGTTTTTTTGTTGGAGAATAACGCCTCCACCAGTAGAGATAACTAATTTTGTAAAAGAGCAAATTTGTGCTAAGACATCGCTTTCTATTTGACGAAAACCCGCTTCACCTTCTAAAGCAAACAACTGATTAATACTTTGTTTTGTTGTTTCTTCAATTACGTTATCCGCATCCAGAAACCCGTAACGTAATTGTTTCGCAAGTTCGCGCCCTACAGTAGTCTTACCGGCACCCATCATGCCAATTAAGTACAGGTTAACTCCTTTTAACATACTCACTGTCAATTTCCTACTCCTTTTGGGCGCTTAAATTCCCCACCTTTACATATTTCCTTTTGTGCCGGGAAACCCCTAGTCCCTAGTCCCTATTTTACATCTCGATGTCGAGGCGAATTTCTCGAATGTGGTTTTTCAATTGCGCTTCAAAAATTGTCTGACTCATCAGTGAGTAACCTGATTTATCTTGATTTTCAAAATTTTCCTCAATTAATCGTTCAGCTATATATTCCATCAAAACTGGGGTTTGGGCAAAGCTGGATGCTTGTCTTTCAATTAGCGATCGCCTTTGTAATAACTCTATAGCTTCTAATATTAATCGTTGCGAAACTCGTGGTATAATCTCTTTTTGCAACTTTCGCACTGAAACAAAATTGCGATTCAGTGCTAACCAGTGTATGATCTGCTTTTCTAAGTTAGATAAGCGATAAAACTGCTCATCTAAAATTGCCCGAATGTCGCCAAAAACCACAGTACCTTGTTCTAAAAATTCATATATATTGCCAGCAAATAATTCTTGAATCGTCGTGGCAACTAATTTAATAAATAATGGATTACCTGCATACCAATCAATTAATATTTTGCATTCGTCTTCCGAAGAATCTGTAAACCCTTTTTCTTTGAGAATTTCCCAACTTTCTGCATTACTTAATCCTGTCAATTTCCAACAGCGAACAGGTAAACTTTTTCCTTCCAAAGCGGCAATTTCTTGAGTTTTTTCTCTACTGGTTAACACCAAGCAACTTTGATGTTGAGAGTCACCTAATCTTCTGATTAACTCTCCATAACCTTCATAGCCTTGACGATACCGAATTTGCTTCATAACATCTGGGTTGCTGACTGGCACAGAGAGCGGATATTCTCTGACCAAATCGGTATCGTTGCCATTGCTTAAAATTGAATCAACACAATCTAATACAATTAGACAGCGTGAAGAACGCAAACACTCAATGAGTTGAGAAATGTTGTTTTCGACACCTTCTGTACTTTGTATCTGCGCTTCGGGAGATAAAAGCGACTGGAGTTGATTTAAGATGACTTCTAGGGGTGGTGCGAGACTAAGCGATCGCCAAATTACAAATTCAAAATTTTCCTTAATTGCTTCTGCGAGCTTTACTGACAAAGCAGTTTTACCAATTCCACCCATACCTAAGAGTACCACTAACCGACAGCGCTCTTCTACAATCCATTCTTTCAGGGATGCGAGTTCAGTAGTGCGTCCGTAGAATTTACTCACATCAATCGCTTCACCCCAATCTTGTCTTTGGGCTGTTTTCATCGTACCAAAATCAGCTTTGTTTTTCTCGGTTGTGATTATTTGATTGTCAGTCACATCTATTTGAAACCAACCTTTTTTATAACCAGCTTTTTCTAGTAACTGAGTCACTCGACTCCAACTTTTGACCTTAATGCTGCTTCCCTCTTGGTTACTCAGCATATCTTCTATATATTTATATAGTCCATTAGAAAGATAAACTCTCACAGTACTACTACTGCGACTTTTATAAACTGCATTAGCAATTTCTGCCGGACTAAAACCACAAAGTAAACCTCTCAAAAATTTTTTTTCAACAGGTGTTAGAGCTTTTCCCTTTGCGGATGCTAAATCAACGTATAACTTTTCTAGCTCCCAATTATTTTTAGCCTCTATAAAATCCTCTTCTATTTTATTTGAATTAGCAGCCATTACGGTTATTTATTTAAAGTAGCGATCAGGAAATATATTAACGATTTTTATATAAAGTCGAAATAAACAAACAATAAATTTATAACGAATTTAATAACATTTGTTAGGTGACTTGCCAGTTGTTGCTTCGGTATGTTTAGGCTTAACGGAAATTTAATAAAGCTTCTTTGAAACTTTATTAAATTTGTGTCGTCAATATAAACGATCAAGACTCTTTTTCAACTGGGGCAGTTTTAACTTTATACAATACTGTGTTTCTACCTCACAGTATTAACATTCAAAAAACTTTGTCATAGCAAGCCCCACTCCAAATCTGTAAAAAAATCATGGTGTAAATTATGACTTACTTTGTGACATTGTGCAAAAAAGCTTTGCCAACTTGACGGTTGAAGAAGAAAAACTACTGCATATCTTATTTGAGTGCACCCGAATAAATAAGTGTGGTCTATTGAGGTATCAACCATGACTCGAATTCGTGACGTTGTGCAAAAAGCTTTATCCACTGGCTTTCTAACACTTGAAGCGGAAAATCAACTACGACATTTACTGAAAACTCGGTATGACCCAGAAGACTTAAAAGCTTTTATGAGCTTGCAAGAAGCGGCGATGATGGGCAAAGTTAGGCAGGAGTCTCGCGAAGAAAGGTGTGGCATTTAACACATAAATACCACATTCCTACTCAAGAGGGCGATCGCTTATCGTTATCCTCAGAGTCTTCATCCTCAAAAAATCCCCAATCATCATCATCATTCTTCTGATTGGTAGTCGTCGGTGGTTGATAAGGCGGTATGATTACTCGGTAATCAGCATCGTAAACTGATTCAGTTTTTCCTACTCCAGAATTTTTTGGTTGGCGGTAGCTGTAGGAATAAACTGAACCAGATTGAGAACTAGTTTTAGGTTGTTGTTGACGTTCGTAGCTTTGATCTCTATCCTGTATGTTTTCCGAATTAGGATTAGGGGCAACATTAGACTTCTCTTCAAAGTCCCAATCATCATCTGTAGTGTTGTTATTTGTGTCCCAATCATCAACTTCATCACTGCTTCTAGAATCTGTTGTACTAGCCGTTGGTGGAGGGTTGACAGGAGGGCGGGAAAATGTTTCTTCTCTAGGGGTTTGCTTATTCCGAGGTGAAGCGGCTGGTGATTTTAGTCGAGTTGGGCGTTGTTGTCGAGCTAAATAAGTGGAGAAATTAAATAAGCTGCTGATAAACACAGATGTAACAGCCCCAGCAGTTGTACTAAATAAAATCCACATCGCCAATGGCAAAGGTTGAGTCCGTATCCCTAAAAATACTAACGGTAAAACAGGCGACCAGTTTTGCGCTAACAATAGCGTTAGTCCTCCCAGTACCGCCACTAATAAAATTAAGCGAATGATATCCATATAAAAAGGAGGGGTAAAGGTTAAAGATTAAAGGGAAAAGGGAAAAGAAGAAAGATAGGACTTATGTAGTAAGCGATTTATCGCTTGTTTTGGGCACTTGTAGTAAGCGATTTATCGCTTGTTTTGGGCACTGAAGTGCCCACTACCTGACAGTTACGTAAGCGCTAAAAGAAAAAACCTTTCCCCCTTCCCCTTTTATTTTCTCCCTTGCCAGCGTTGAATTGGGATGCAGTCAATATCCAATTGATCTAAAGTACGAGCAACAACAAAATCAACTAAATCTAAGATTGTTTGCGGATTATGATACCAAGCAGGAATAGCGGGGACAATTCTTGCCCCGACTTCTGCCAAAGCAGTCAAATTACGCAGGTGAATCAGGCTAAAAGGAGTTTCACGAGGGACGATAATCAGCTTTCGACCTTCTTTAAGCTGGACATCTGCTGCCCGTTCTAATAAGTCGGAACTCAAGCCGGCTGCTAGCTTGGCTACAGTGCTCATACTGCATGGAATGACAATCATCCCTAGGGTACGAAAGGAACCACTGGCAATATTGGCTCCAACATCACCCCAAGCATGGCAGTTTAGTTTGCCTGCTGCTTCAACTCCAGCTTGCTCTCGCCAAAATTGCCCTTGTTGAAGAGCTTCTATTGGCATCCGAATATTCTGCTCTGATTGCCAAAC
>CASBQA010000144.1 GCA_949127635.1 Nostocales cyanobacterium PMM_0069
CGTTGTGAAAACCATCGGGGTGGTTTGCTGGTAATCTTGACGAAACTTTTGTAAATTGCGCTGTGCTTCTGGGGATGGTAATTCATTCACACCATCTATCAGGAGTAAAAATTGCCCTTGTCGCAATAATGTTTTGATGGTTTCGCAGTCTATAGTTAAACTTGGGTCATGACGGTGGAGAAAAGCTGTAATTAAGTCCAGGATAGAGGTTTCGTAGTAGCGCAGTTCCACAAGGACGGGGATTTGACCTAACCCCCCAACCCCCTTCCCTTGTAGGGAAGGGGGAGCATTCTTAAGCCCCTCTCCGCGTCGGAGAGGGGTTTGGGGAGAGGTCTTTTCCGCTTCTTCCAAAAACAACCGCACCAAAGCAGTTGATTTTCCTGAACCAGGACGACCAGTTAAAAGTACGTGTTCCGGTGCATATTTCCGCAATCCTTCCAGAACATTGAAAACTTCCCTTTCTTCCCTCGCTTCTAGAAATTGTTCTCTCTCTGGTTTAACCGTTTCTGGTTTAAGTGCGATCGCCTGTAAATCTAACAATAAGGATTTTCTCACCTTTTTGTCATACTTATTACCCACAACATTCGTTAGCGTGTAAGTATCCCACCATTGAGCGTATTTCTCGCAGATTGATTCTAGATACGGCTTCCAGTCAACCACTTCCGCTCCTCAGACATTAGAAGGACTTAAAAAATACTATAGCGTAGCAGCTTATAGCGTTTCCTAAGCAACTGAGGTGCAGCGATTACCTTCTTTATCTCCCCTCTCCTTAATAAGGAGAGGGGTTGGGGGTGAGGTTTTGAGATATGACCGTAACACGAAGAAAACCAACAACTTAAGCATTGCTCATAATGAAGGCGATACTTAGAGGAGATGAGAATTGATAATTATAATTAAGGAACGCGCAACTTTGGAGCAGGTCGAGCAGATGCTAGAAACTTTGAGGGTTTATATCAAAGTCGTGGTAGATATTGAACGCGGTATATTAGCAGGAGGAGGAGAAAAACACGCTTGGTGCGAAGCTGTGTTACTGGAAGACGGTAGTAGACAGCGCGACATTTGGGGTGCCGATTGGACTCCGTTCAACCAATCGATTGATTACGAATCGATTATTAATATTCGTCCAAGTCAAAACAATCGCTCGATGATTATTCAAGACCATGCAATAAGAGAACGTGTAAAACAAATCACAGAGGATTTAATTGGTGGATATGAAATCGAATTTAGATGAAAAAAAAGTACGCTTTCAAAACGAAGACATTCCCCATCGTTTAGGACATATAGCTTCTAACTTAGCGCGTGTTCGGTCGTTTTGTAATAGTGCGTACAAAAAAGGTGTAGAAGTTGTAATAGATGAAACCGAGTGGTTTATTGAGTGGATAGCAGCAGAAATTGAACCAGAACAAGCGGAAGAATTAGTTAACATTCAAGTTCAACTCGCGCGCTGGCAAATAAATTTAGACAATATTTTGTTGGATGAACTTCGTCGAGGAGAAGTAGCCAAACAAGCAGAAACATACTCACAAAGAGTTTTAAATATGTCAGGTCTACTTGATTTTGTGTAACCGTTTTTGCTTTTAGCCTGGAAATAAATTTCCAGGTGGTTTTGCTCTGATTCCAACAACAACCGCACCAAAGCAGTTGATTTTCCCGAACCCGGACGACCACTTAAAAGGGATAAATGGCGCGACCCGTTGAATAAGGAAAATTAGGGAAGGTGATAGAAGTAAAGAAGATTGATAGTGTTTAATTTCTAAAAATAAGGCGCAATAATCATGACACAATCTCTACAAAGAGTATTTACATTTGATGGATTTTTAGATTTTTTAGAAACACAACCGGAAAATATTCGTTACGAGTTGTATGATGGAAATATTGTTAAAATGCCACAACCACTTGGAACACATGAACAAATAATTATGTTTTTAGCAAGGATGCTACTGTTAAAAACAGTCGAACTTAAACTGCTTTATGATATAAGCAGTAAAAATGTTCTAGTGAAGCCAGAAAATAAACAATCAGGTTACTATCCAGACATTCTGTTGCTGAACCTTCCTAATTTAAAAAACGAACCATTATGGGAAAAAGAATCGACTGTTAGTAAACCAGATTCAATTCCATTAGTAATTGAAGTGGTTAGTACTAACTGGAGAGATGATTATCATAAAAAGTTTGCTGACTATGAAGAAATGGGTATCCAAGAATATTGGATTGTGGATTATGCAGCTTTTGGTAGCAAGGAGTTGATAGGCGACCCAAAACAGCCAACAATCACAATTTACTCTTTAAGTGATGAGGGTGAATATCGTGGTAAACAGTTTAGAGGAGACGACCGTATAGAGTCGCCAACATTCTTAGATTTAAATCTGACTGTAGAGCAAATTTTTTCCGCGCGTTATTGATCCATAATTTTTAAGTGGGCAAGCGATCGCTATGCAGGGAAAAACTTTTTGGTTTACTGAAATTAGCCAAATCCATCAGTGCGATCGCTCGCATTGATTCAGAATCATGGCGGCTTAAAATTTCTAGAATGCGTTCGCTATGACCGTAACACGAAGAAAACCAACGACTTAAGCATTACTCATAATGAAGGCGATCGCATGTTTTTTCTATGTAATGCGATCCAACAGCGTCCCTCTGCATTAAAAAACGCGCTCGTTTTCACCTAAATTTAGTGACCTAAATCTAAGACAATAAAAATTAACAACAAATTTCGTTTACGCACTCTGTAAACTGTTATGACTATTGATCGTCGCCATTTCTTGTTTTTACTTGGTGCCAGTGTCGGTGCTTTTGCCTTAGATACTCATGCTTCGGCAGAAAAAGCCCCCATTAGCCAATCTACTCCCACCGACAATACTCCTGTATACTCGGTTCCTCCCTTACCCTATGCTTACGATGCACTTGAACCACACATCGATCAAGCAACAATGCAGTTTCACCACGATAAACACCATGCAGCTTATGTGAAAAACCTGAATGCAGCATTAGATAAACACCCAGAACTCAAAAGTAAACCTGTTGAAGAAATGTTACGCAACCTCAACAGCGTGCCGGCAGATATTCGCCAAATAGTACGCAACAATGGTGGTGGACATGTGAACCATTCCATGTTTTGGCTAATTATGAAACCCCAAGGTGGTGGAGAACCAACAGGAGCGATCGCATCCGCTATTAATCAAAGCTTCGGTAGTTTCGCTGCTTTCAAAAAGCAATTTAACGAAGCTGGTACTGGTCGTTTTGGTAGCGGTTGGGTTTGGCTTGTCCTCAACAAAAATGGCAAGCTAGAAGTAACCACTACAGCTAATCAAGACAGTCCCCTCAGTGAAGGCAAATATCCAATTATGGGTAATGATGTTTGGGAACACGCATATTACCTTAAGTACCAAAACCGCCGCCCCGAATACTTAGATGCTTGGTGGAACGTATTAAATTGGGACGAAATTAATAAACGCTTTGCCACAGCCAGTAAAACCACTTAGGGAAGATGGGGAGATGAGGGAGATAAAGGAGAAGGGGGAGAAAAGGAAAATATAAAATACCCCTTGTCCTCCTTGTCCCCCTTGTCCTCCTTGTCCTCCTCATCCCCCACTCCCCCTAAAGCGGCTTTTGAGTCGGTACACCAACAGCACGGGGAAATTTACCAGGTGTATTACCCACCTTCCGCAAGTACAAGCAGTGACGAATACTACTACTTAAGGGAGTTGTAAATTTTTCAATTGATTCAATTACACCACCCAACTGCTCAACAGCATTCTCTAAAGCTGTTGTTTCGTCCTCTGTCCAATTACCCCGGTAAATTACCGCTAAACCTTTCTTTTTCAATAATGGTAAAGTA
>CASBQA010000145.1 GCA_949127635.1 Nostocales cyanobacterium PMM_0069
ACTCGACAAGCCGCTAAATTTTGCACCTTCATTTGCGCCAGTTCTACAGCTGCGGAACTGATAGAGACGGCGCCAGTGCCAATACTAGTTTCAGTCCGAACCCGCTTGCCAGCTGTCAGCGTTTGTTTAAATAATCGATTCAAAATGGTTTTAATACCGTTGTATTGCTGTCCCAGTTTGTGAGCATGTTTCACCTGAGCCAGAATTTGACCTTCTCCCAGCACCAGACTATCTAAACCTGCTGACACCCGCATCAGATGCATTACCGCATCTTCGTGCAGCAACATAAACAGGTGTTGTCGCAAAGAAGCAGCAGGCAACTTGCTGTATCCAGAAAGAAACTGAGTAACTTCTCGGATACCCTGTTCAGTTTCTGGAGTCACGATGTAAATTTCTAGGCGGTTACAAGTGCTGAGAATTGCGACTTCTTGAATATGAGGATAGCTAGCTAAGTGAGCGATCGCACTTTCAGCTTGTGCTTCTAGAATACTCAGCTTTTCCCGGACTTCTACTGGGGCTGTCTTATGGCTTAACCCCACCACTGCTATATGCATATGTTAAATCGTAATTGCTAAATGGGGAATTGGGAATGGGGCATAGGGCATAGGGCATGGGGCATTGGGAATAGAAAAGAATACTCTAGGTATTTCTTCCCTAGTCCCCAATCCCCAGTCCCCAGTCCCTAATCCCTAGTGCAATTGCACAATCTTAGGCTCGCCAGACATGTGAATCGTATCCACAAAACGAACACTTTTTGACTGGCTGGAAATAACTAAGCTTTGAGTTCTTGCCCCACCGTGGAAGAAGCGAACACCTTGCATTAAGTTACCACTTGTGATACCGCAGGCAGCGAACAGGACAGTGTTACCAGATGCTAATTCATGAGCATCGTAGACCTTATCGACGTCAGTGATATTCATAGAATTCATCCGCTCGATGTTGGCTTGTTTGCTTTCACCAATCAAACCTGTTTTGACTACTTCTGGATCGTAGATCAATTGACCTTGAAAGTGTCCACCCATAGCACGCATTGCAGCGGCGGAAATTACACCTTCAGGAGCCGCGCCAATACCCATTAGACAATGAATGTTAGTGCCGGCAAAACCACAGGATACGGCTGCACCCACGTCACCATCGGAAATTAGTTGCACTCTCGCGCCGGCTTCGCGGATTTCTTTAATCAAATCGTTGTGGCGTTCGCGCTTCATCACTACTACCACAAGTTCCTCAATAGAGCGCTCCAAACACTCCGCGAGAATCTTGAGGTTTTCCGTTGCTGACTTGTCGATGTCTACTTTGCCCTTGGCAGCTGGAGGTGCTGCTAGTTTCTTCATGTAGAAATCAGGTGCGGCAAATAATCCACCTTTTTCGGAAATTGCCAACACAGCCATCGAGCCTGGTTGTCCGTATGCTACTAGGTTTGTACCTTCGCAAGGGTCAACGGCGATATCAATTTCCACTAATTCATCTGGGTTACAGAAGTCTTTGGCATCTTCACGAGAACAGATACCTACTTCTTCGCCGATGTACAGCATAGGGGCATTATCGCGTTCGCCTTCGCCGATAACAATGCGACCGCGCATGTGAATTTTATTCATTCGTTCCCGCATGGCTTCTACAGCCACTTGGTCTGCGATGTCTTTTTCGCCCTTGCCCATCCAACGTGCGGAGGCGATCGCCGCTTGTTCAACAACCTCAATAATCTCTAAACCAAGTGTATTTTCCACAAACTCTGCCCTCTAAATTGCTTGACTTACCGTGTTTTTATCAATGATTTCAGTTTTCAAGTCTACCAAAGGGCGGATACACAAAAATGGTCTTGACTTGCTTCTGTGTTAAATTTTGCTGCTAACTTTTTTATGCTTGTAAAAATTAATACTTGCCATTCCTGTTTTTTTGAGTGTTAATCACATCAGCAGTACTCACTAACCCAACTTATGTTACCAAGTATTTTTGTGAAATCGAAAGCCGCTAAATACAAAAGCTTCATCCAGCAGAAACTTACAAGCGCGATAACATGAAATCACCAATGTTTATATTACGTATGATTATAAGTATAGTGAGAGCGAAATCTCTCTTGATTTACTGATAATCTTATCAGTAATGAATTTTTAAATCATAAAATCTTTTTGATCAAGAGGTAAAAACACCGTGGGTTTAAAACTTGAAAAAGTCGTCCCTTGGGGACGTTCGATGACGGAATATGTCAGAATGTTTCACCTGAAAGGTTCTGACTTCAACTTAAAAATTATTGATTGTGCTGGAGGTCCTGCCAGCTTCAACGCTCAAATGAATAGTCAAGGATATCAAGTAGTTTCTTGCGATCCAATTTATGAGTTCTCCTCAAGCGAGATTGCCAAACGCATTCAACAGACCTATTCGTTGATTATGAATGGGATTGAGAACAATCAACACAACTACCTTTGGATAGAAATTGAATCTCCTGCAAAATTAGGGGAGATTCGCATGGCTGCAATGTATCAGTTTTTAGAAGATTTTCCCTTAGGGTTGGAGGAAAAACGCTATTTAACCGATGGTTTGCCTGTGCTACCATTTCAGGCAAATCAGTTTGATTTAGCATTGTGTTCTCATTTTTTGTTTACCTATTCTGATCACTTTTCCGCAGAATTTCATATAGAGGCGATCGCTGAAATGTGCCGAGTCGCAAAAGAAGCCAGAATTTTTCCTCTACTAAACATCTCCGGAGAACCCTCCCCCCTACTTCATCCAGTACTGAGCGAATTACAAAAGCAAGGATATGTAGTTGAAATCAAGCAAGTACCTTAT
Source organism: Nostocales cyanobacterium PMM_0069 (assembly GCA_949127635.1). GTDB lineage: Bacteria > Cyanobacteriota > Cyanobacteriia > Cyanobacteriales > Nostocaceae > Hassallia. The sequence goes on from CASBQA010000145.1 coordinate 2,788, forward strand.
GAATTTCAACGTGGTGGAAATCTACTTTTGCGCGTTTGTCAAGGAAAACGTGATAAATAATTTAGCAATTGGCTTTTTCTGCAACATTTTTTCACTCTTCTAATAGCTATCCTAGAAAAAAATTACCAAAATCCATAAAATCAAAATATGCTGAACTTTCTCAACCCCCTTTTAGGTCGCCACCCAGAACGAGTTAAGGCAAACGTGGAAATTTACACTTGGCAAACTTGCCCTTATTGCATCCGTGCCAAGACGCTACTTTGGTGGAAAGGTGTCAACTTCACCGAATACAAAATCGACGGTGACGAAGCAGCCAGAGCGAAAATGGCTGACCGTGCCAACGGACGCCGTAGCTTACCGCAGATTTTTATCGATAATCAGCATATTGGCGGCTGTGATGACATTTATCAGCTAGATACCCAAGGTCAACTTGACTCTCTTCTAGGGACTGGGGACTAGGGACTGGGGACTAGGGACTAGGAAAGAAGAGATTTTCATACCTACCAATGCACGCAGTTTATGATGCTTATTTAGAAATTATTG
>CASBQA010000146.1 GCA_949127635.1 Nostocales cyanobacterium PMM_0069
GGCAATAAGAGTGTTGGTCGAGTACTAGCCTTCCTCCTTCTCCCTCTTTTGTCCTGGGGAAGCTTCATAAAGAGCATCTAATTGCTGACGAGCATCTTCAACGTTGACTGAACGCATTACCAATAAAGGTTCTTTAATTAAATTTCCAGAACTATCTAATAATTCTGGATGGGGTATAAATTGTTTTCTTGATGACATATATGCCGAGTTTCCCTGAGCCATTGACGACCTAGAATAAGTTCGATCTGTGTCAAAACTGAACATCACCAGATTACGAATTAAGTTGGCAACGGCTATAAAAGCAAGGATGGTAAAAGCAAGAATGTAAAGTAGGTGTAACATCGATTTTTCCTCCAGGTGCTGCGGTTTTAAAAACTTCTATTGTCATTTTGGGTGGGGAAAACCCACCCTTACTGTATTGCTTCGCTTTGCCAATACCCTCACTCCAGGCTAAAGCGAATATTCAACGCACATAAGTGTGCGCCTATGTTGATGTGAGACAATTTTTTGACTGTTAGTCAATCTTAAGTAGCATAAAATACAATATTTTGTTAATTCAAAGGATTTGAACGATTTAGTAGTATCTCTTCGACTTATATACCGTTTTGCTATTGTCAAGTAGTTTAGCAAACTTCTCATCTAAAAAACATTAAACTTCTCGATCTTGACGGAAGCGCATCGCTACTTGCCAACATTCTGTGACTAATTTATGCCAAGGCATTAACGTTTCCATCTCAATGCCGACTTGTCCATCAGTTGCAGCAAACAGCATTTTCGTTGTGTTTACTTTGTCTTGAGCCTGCTTGACTCGCAACAGTAGGTCTGATTGCTCCTGGTAACTCATAAATGAGAGTTGCTCTGTCTCCAGTAATTCACGCGATCGCGCAAACCAATACTGAAAATCTTCCAACAACGGCTGCAAAACCGTCTTCAGCAACTCTGGCTCTGGTAAATTCGAGTCTCGCATAAATCAGAGGCATATTTCTAACTTGCTTACTAATATTAACGTTATTTACATTTCTTAACACTTTTCTTATGTATGTTATAAGAAAGAAATACTTATAGATTTGCAAAAAGCGTTATAATTTTATTATATAAGCTACACCAAAGGTTTGTACAGTGCCGATAGGCATAGCTCTACTGGCATCGTTAAGATAGATGCAGGTGGAAAAAATTTTTATATTAAAATTTAATTAAGATAAAAGTTAAGAAAACAGGTAATCATACAGCCAGTTAAAAAAATTATCTTTCATACTTTGCAGAGATAAACAAAAAGCGTTTATTTGAACGATATATTTAATAGACAACCGATGTGGAAATTAATTGTGCGTTACCTAAAACCCCAAGAGACGTAGCATTGCTACGTCTCTACATATATGTCTAATACTGGGAACTAAATCTATAAGATAAAAAAGTGGGATGAATCGTAAAGACGTTCCGCCGGAACGTCTCTACAATAGGTTAAATTTATCTTTGTACATTGTAAAAATATTCCCTAAATATGCAACGCCATAAAAAGAATTTATATTACAGTTAACATGCAAGTATTGCAGTGCGGCAAAGTAAGTGTAAGAAACGTATTTCTTAAACCCGCGCATGGAATCAGAGAAGATAAAGTATACTAAGCCAATAATTAAACAGCCGATGCCGCCACAATCATCTGATAATCAAGCAGAACAACCTGAAAAAATGTACTTACCGCGTAGCAGCGAATCGGAAAATTTGCGAAAAATCCGCCACACAGCCTCTCATGTGATGGCAATGGCAGTACAAAAGCTGTTTCCCAAAGCGCAAGTTACAATTGGTCCGTGGATTGAAAACGGCTTCTATTACGACTTTGACAGTCCCGAACCATTTACCGACAAAGATTTGAAAGCCATCCAGAAAGAGATGGTGAAAATTATCAATCGCAAAATTCCCCTAATTCGGGAAGAAGTTAGCCGCGAAGAAGCTGAATCCCGAATTCGGAAAATTAACGAACCTTACAAATTAGAAATACTCCAAGATATTAAATCTGAACCAATCACAATTTACCACCTGGGCAATGAATGGTGGGATTTGTGCGCGGGACCTCATGTGGAAAACACCGCCGATTTAAACCCCAAAGCGATAGAATTAGAAAGCGTTGCCGGCGCTTATTGGCGTGGAGATGAAACCAAAGCGCAATTACAACGCATTTACGCCACCGCTTGGGAAACTCCCGAACAACTTGCCGAATACAAGCGACGTAAAGAAGAAGCGCAACGCCGAGATCACCGAAAATTGGGTAAAGAACTGGGATTATTTATATTTTCCGATTTAGTCGGACCCGGTTTACCTTTATGGACACCCAAAGGAACTATTTTAAGGACTCTTCTACAAGACTTTTTGCAGCAGGAACAGCTAAAACGGGGTTATTTGCCTGTAGTGACACCCCACATCGGTAAAGTAGATTTATTTAAAAAATCTGGACACTGGCAGAAGTATAAAGAAGATATGTTCCCCCTGATGGCGGAAGATGAGGAAGGAGCAACACTTGAACAAGGCTTTGTGATGAAGCCGATGAATTGTCCTTTCCACATTCAGATATATCAAAGCGAGTTACGCTCTTATCGGGAATTACCGATGCGTTTGGCTGAATTTGGCACAGTCTACCGCTACGAACAATCAGGTGAATTGGGCGGCTTAACTAGGGTACGCGGTTTTACGGTGGATGATTCTCACCTATTTGTTACCCCAGAACAACTTGACACAGAATTCCTCAATGTAGTGGATTTGATTTTGTCAGTGTTCAACAAATTGCAACTGAAAAACTTTAAAGCTAGATTAAGTTTCCGCGATCCAGCTTCAGATAAGTACATTGGTTCTGATGAAGCTTGGGAAAAAGCCCAAGGTGCAATTCGTCGCGCTGTCGAACAACTAGGAATGGATCACTTTGAAGGAATTGGGGAAGCGGCATTTTACGGTCCCAAACTAGATTTTATCTTTCAAGATGCTCTAGAGCGGGAATGGCAGCTAGGAACGGTGCAAGTAGATTATAACTTGCCAGAACGCTTTGAGTTAGAATATGTTGCTGAAGATGGTTCTCGCAAACGTCCGGTGATGATTCACCGTGCGCCTTTTGGCTCTTTAGAACGGCTAATTGGTATTTTGATTGAAGAATACGCGGGAGATTTCCCGTTGTGGTTGGCACCAATTCAAGCCAGATTGTTGCCGGTAAGTGATGAGTTTCTACCTTTTGCTTCATTGGTAGGAGCGAAGATGCAAGCTTTGGGTATCCGTGCGGAAGTCGATGTGAGTGGCGATCGCCTGGGTAAACTCATTCGCAATGCAGAGAAACAAAAGATACCTGTAATGGCGGTAGTGGGAGCGAAAGAATTTGAAAGCAACAGCTTGAGTATTCGTACACGCGCTAGTGGGGAGTTAGGAAGTATACCTGTAGAGGAGGTGATGGAGAAGATGAAGGAGGCGATCGCTAACTTCGAGAACTTTTAGGCATCTCTCTAATACCAATTTTATGTGAGGCTGCACATAACGCCCTCAGGCTGGAAGCCTGGGGCTATACATACAAAGCCTGCCTACGCAGGCTAATTAAATGATTGGTAACGACGGCATTTTATATTCATAGCCGTACTATTCCTACTTCTATTAATGCTTGCGTGGTAATTCCCAACCCAATCAGCGAGATTAAAAATGCACTGAGTGCGGGCAAAATTATTAATAGACGCTTTGGTTTTGGTAACTGTAGTTTCTCAAACCATTGTTTGGCATAAATTAGCAACAATCCCAATGCTGTTAGTACTGCTGCTAGTCCCAAACTAAATGCTAAAACCAGCATTAGTCCGAAACCTACACGTCCTATAGCGATCGCACTTAATAACAAAACTAAAGCTGAAGGACAAGGTACAAGTCCACCAGAAATACCTAACGCGAGTAAATTTCGCATCGTTACAGGGGTGTTTGAGGGTAAGTGATGGTGATCATGATCATGATCGTGGTGATGGTGATCATGGTCGTGATCGTGGTGATGGTGATCATGGTCGTGATCGTGGTGATGGTGATCATGGTCGTGATTTTGCAGACGGCTAATAAATAGATTTAAACCGATTACCAGCACCATAAAACCAGATAAGATACTTAACCAAGGTAATACCCGTTCTGGTAATATAAATTGGGAAGCAAACAGAGTCGCCAATCCCAAGATAAACACGCCGATAGTATGGGTGAGAGTTGTTGTTAGTCCCAAAAACAGAGCGTGTTGAGCAGTTACTTCTGAACCCATCAGATAAGCACCAACTATGGTTTTGCCATGTCCGGGTGACATTGCGTGCATTGCACCCCAGACAAAAGCAGCCATCAGCGCGATCGCAAGACTACCGCCAAATTGCCCGACTGCACCAGAAATTAACCAAAAATCCCGGTTTTGACGGTTAAAAATAAAGTTTTGGACTTTTCCTTTGTGAAAGATTGTTGCTAGACAATGAGCTGCGGGTGCTTCAGTGAGAAACAAATCATAATGCATTCTCTGGTTTTGTACTGGTTGTAACCAAGAGTAATTAAGTTGCAAAGTAGTGTGGGTATTGGTATTAACTTTCAGATTTGGTTGCAAATTGTTTGTTTCCACAGGTGCGATCGCCACAGTGCCTTTTTTACCTTGCTCACTAGATAAAAAGATGCGATCGCCTAAAAATTGTTCAAGTTCTGTTTTATGGGTTGTAGTTTCTTCACGGGAAAGTTGTCCATCCCGGTTATCATCACTAAAAGCTACTAACCCAGTGGGAAAAGTCAATGTAATTACGGTTTGCTTTTCGCCTACCGTAACTTCTGCAACTGACAAATCTGCCCAATGTGCAAGGCTAGGTGCGCTAAAACTAATTGATAACAGCAGTGATAAGAAGAAGGAAATTATACTAATTTTACGCCAGTGGATTTTCATGTTTTTTGAAAGTTTGCAGAAAGAACAGTTTTTAAACGTAGAGGAAGGCTAAGAGGATGTCTGAAAAGTCTTATTTTTTACTCTACCGGGCGAATATAATTCGTGGCTACACAATCAAAACCCCCATGACAAGAGTTTAAAATCCCTGGTTTTTATAGTCTGCGTAGGCAGACTTTGCCTGTGTAGTAGCGAATTATATTCGCCCAAAACTTCTCAGACATCCTCTAAAA
>CASBQA010000147.1 GCA_949127635.1 Nostocales cyanobacterium PMM_0069
CGTCCGTTAGCGATCGCCTTGTTTGACAAACCATCTTTAACTGTACATTTGGGATTGGATCAAGCGCAACTGGCTGCACCTGATTGGTATCAGCAAAACAGTCATCCTTATGTGCAGGCAATTGGTCAAATATTTGACAATTTAGCCACTTTGCCTTATGTAGAGAAGTTTGAATTTCTGATTTCTCCAGGGATTGACCCTTTGAGTCATTTGCAAGTGCAATGCGATCGGCAAACCTTTCCTCCTGGAACTTTACCTTCATCAATTTGTTGCGAACAACTGAAGACGCAAACAATTTATAGTTTTAGTCAAACGCAACTTTTGGACGCATAAATTGAAACTAGTTAGCAATGGGAAATGCCATGAACATTCGTAAAGAACTAGAAAGCATAATTGAGCAATTCAACGATGAGCAGTTATCAATACTGCTGGATTTAGCTCTTTGTCTTCAAAGTGGCAAAAAACTTGTTTATCCGATAGAATCTCACGCTTATCAGGATTGGTTAAGCGCTGAGAATGATATTTACGACAAAATCTTTGGGCATTGCTGAATTGATGTATGAATCCTTGTAAAGAAGTTCCGGCGGAACGTCTTTACAAGGATTTTAGTATTATATAAAATTATTTTCATACCCCGATTCAGCTGTTAATTCACCTTAAGCCTTAAACAATCAAAATATTTTTCAGTTTTCATAATAGAAAAATGGCGTACAGCGATTTTACTCTTTCCAAGGCGCAAAAAAGCTTTAATTTAACAATTGATGAAACTGGTGATTTATTTGCTGATGTCAGCCCAGTTCCACCATCAGAGATATTAAAAATAATCTTGAGTGACTATATTCCTTTAGCAATTTCGATTGGAACGGAAAAAGCTCGCTCCGAGTTTTTGATCGCACCAATCTTAGCGGATGTAAGAAAGTTATTAAGCAATAAAATATCTTTATTTTCTGGTAATGAATTTAATGTCGATTCCACAAAAGGTTTACAAGGCTTTTGCGATTATATCCTCAGCGGATCAAGAGAACAGTTATTTATTTCGGCACCTGTAATGTTTATTTTCGAGGCAAAAAAAGAAGATATTAATGGTGGTCTTGGTCAATGCGTTGCAGCAATGATAGCAGCACAATTATTCAATCAAGCTCAAGGAAGTGAGAAAGTGCGAATTTATGGCTCTGTTACTACCGGTACTAATTGGAAGTTTTTATTTATAGAAGAAACGACTGTCTATATAGATTCTGTTGAATATTATATTAAAGAAGTTGATAAAATTTTAGGGATTTTATTGCAGGCATTGAAAACATAAATACAGCAGATTTCAGGTAAATGAGGCAAATGTGTAAAACCCAAAACCCGCTCTGAGACGTTCCACTGGAACGTCTCTACGTGTATTTAATAAAAACGCAATCTGCTGTATTAGACCTCTTGCAAAAATCGGTAAATGCCCTCAGGCTAAAAGCCTGGGGCTAAACGAACGTTCGCGCAGCGTCCCGAAGGGAAGCCCACCTGCGTGGGCTTAAGATTAAAAAAAATACTTTTGCAAGAAGTCTATTGTTGCGTGTTGTTAGTTTACCTTGTTAACACCATTTACTTGACGATATTTATGAAGTAATTTGAGAAACTTCTGACCATCAAAACTTCTGGGATCGATTCGTGTTCCGGAACGATCTACTAGACGATGGGTGGTAATGCGATGGTCTGGGACATCACTTTGAGCGATTAACCAAGCTAAAGAATAATATTGAGCATCAGTGTAACCGCTATGAATTGGTTCTGTGTCAGTCCAACCATCTAGGGGGGTTTCCAAAGAAACATGATAAGCAAAGTTATTTACAGATGGTGATAAATTAGCATTAGTTTTCACGGTTTCTGAACCGTTAGCACTTTCAAACACTGAATTAGCCGCACCAAAAGCGCGTTTATCTGGTGGGACTGTATAAATAACTGTCCCATCTAACTTTATTATCGCATGGTAACTCGCTTGCACATTTTCGTCGCTATGAGGTGTTTGAAAAAAATTAATGGCGCTGGAGGCTGAATTAGAAGTTTCATGAAGGACTATAATTGGTAGATTGTTGGCTCTTATGCCATTAACATCTTTGGTATAACGCTCTCCGTAGTTGCTTGGATCTGCCCAAGCAATTTCATATCTGGGTCTGTACTTTGTAAAAGCCGCAGTGGTTTTGAACAGAGATTTGGGAGGATTTACAGCGTTGCTTGGTTTTAAGTGCGATCGCATTAGTACATTTGGATATTGACCCCAAGGAGCGATCGCCCTTTCTGGTGTATTATTTTGTAGTTGTGTGGCTCTCCCAGCAAGCAGCGCTACTATGAAAGCGACGAATATCAGAGAAATTAGCATTACTCTGGTCGCCCAGTCCTGAAAGTTCATTAATTTTAATAATCAAAATAATCTTAATATCTTGATTTTAATGAAAAATAGCTTGCTAGGATACTTTGCGGCGGAGTTAAATAACGAACCGCAGAGGGGCAGAGAACACAGAGGATGTATATTACACCTAATTTACACAAACTTTATACATAGTTGTTTTGAATAAATACTGCCGAAACGCCAGAAATTGAGGAAAATATTAAATTAAGTAGAGTATCACTCGACTTATGTAAATTATTCTAGGAAAATATGACTCATTCCTTTCTAGAACGCTTGCACAGTCCAGACCGTCCCGTTATCGTCTTTGATGGAGCGATGGGAACGAACTTGCAAACGCAAAACCTCACGCCTGAGGATTTCGGTGGTCCTCAGTACGAAGGTTGTAACGAATATCTCGTCCACACCAATCCCGAAGCTGTTGCCAAAGTTCACCGCGATTTTCTCGCTGCCGGTGCAGATGTTATCGAAACTGACACTTTTGGTAGTGCGTCAATTGTACTTGCCGAATATGACCTGGCAGACCAGGCATATTACCTAACTAAAACAGCCGCAGAATTAGCGAAAAGTGTTGCGGCTGAATTTTCCACCCCAGAGAAACCCCGATTTGTCGCAGGTTCGATGGGACCAACAACCAAGTTACCAACGTTGGGACATATCGACTTTGACACGATGAAAGCGTCTTTTGCCGAACAAGCAGAAGGACTGTGGGATGGTGGTGTCGATTTGTTTATTGTCGAAACTTGTCAAGATGTGCTGCAAATCAAAGCTGCGCTGAATGCAATTGAAGAAGTTTTTGTCAAAAAAGGCGATCGCCGTCCGGTGATGGTTTCTGTAACAATGGAAACTATGGGGACAATGTTGGTCGGGACGGAAATTAACGCCGTTGTCACCATTTTGGAACCGTATAAAATTGACATTCTCGGTCTGAACTGCGCTACTGGTCCAGACTTGATGAAACCACACATCAAATATCTCTCAGAACATTCGCCTTTTATCGTTTCCTGTATTCCCAACGCGGGTTTGCCGGAAAATGTCGGCGGTCAAGCACACTACCGTCTGACACCGATGGAATTACGGATGTCTTTGATGCATTTTGTTGAAGATTTGGGTGTCCAAGTGATTGGGGGTTGCTGTGGGACGCGTCCAGAACACATTCAACAAATGGCAGAAATTGCCAAAGAATTAAAGCCAAAAGTTAGAAATCCGGAACTTGAACCAGCCGCAGCATCAATTTACAGCACCCAACCCTACGACCAAGATAACTCGTTCTTGATTGTCGGCGAACGTCTCAACGCCAGCGGTTCTAAAAAGTGCCGCGATTTGCTAAACGCGGAAGACTGGGATGGTCTCGTTTCAATGGCAAGGGCACAAGTCAAAGAAGGGGCACACATCCTTGATGTCAACGTCGATTACGTGGGACGTAATGGGGAACGAGATATGCACGAATTGGTTTCGCGCATTGTCAATAATGTTACACTACCATTGATGCTCGACTCCACCGAATGGGAAAAAATGGAGGCGGGCTTAAAGGTTGCCGGCGGTAAGTGTTTACTCAATTCTACCAACTATGAAGACGGTGAACCCCGCTTCTTGAAGGTGTTGGAGTTGGCGAAGAGGTATGGTGCAGGTGTAGTAATTGGCACTATCGATGAAGATGGCATGGCGAGAACTGCTGAGAAAAAATTCCAAATTGCTCAACGTGCTTATCGTCAAGCTGTAGAATTCGGAATTCCGGGTACGGAAATATTCTTTGATACTTTGGCTCTACCAATTTCTACGGGGATTGAAGAAGACAGAGAAAACGCAAAAGGGACAATAGAAGCGATTCGGCGCATTCGTCAAGAATTGCCGGGAAGCCATGTAATTTTGGGTGTATCGAATATTTCCTTTGGTTTAAACCCAGCAGCGCGGGTAGTGTTGAACTCGATGTTTTTGCATGAAGCGATCGCAGCGGGAATGGATGGGGCGATCGTTAGTCCAAACAAGATTTTACCACTTTCTAAGATTGAAGAACGCCATCAAGAAGTTTGCCTTGAGTTGATTTATGATCGCCGGAGGTTTGAAGGTGATGTCTGCGTTTATGACCCCTTGGGAGAGTTGACAACGTTATTTGAAGGAGTAACAACCAAACGCGATCGCTCTTTGGATGAAAGTCTCCCCATCGAGGAACGTCTCAAGCGTCACATCATCGACGGTGAACGCATCGGTTTAGAGGAACATCTGCAAAAGGCTTTAGAGAACTATCCCCCCTTACAGATTATAAATGTCTTTTTGCTCGATGGCATGAAAGTTGTTGGTGAGTTGTTCGGTTCCGGGCAAATGCAACTACCTTTCGTATTACAATCTGCGGAAACTATGAAAGCAGCGGTTGCTTTTTTAGAGCCGTTGATGGAGAAGTCAGAATCAGGTAATAATGCCAAGGGAACGTTTATTATCGCTACCGTAAAAGGCGATGTTCACGACATTGGGAAAAACCTGGTGGATATCATCTTGTCGAACAACGGTTACAAGGTGATTAATTTGGGAATTAAACAACCAGTGGAAAATATCATTGAAGCTTACGAAAAGCATCAAGCTGATTGTATTGCCATGAGTGGTTTGCTGGTGAAATCCACCGCGTTTATGAAGGATAATTTGCAGGTTTTCAACGAAAAGGGAATTACTGTACCGGTAATTTTAGGTGGTGCAGCGTTGACACCGAAGTTTGTTCATGAAGATTGTCAAAACGCTTACAATGGTAAAGTTGTTTACGGCAAAGATGCTTTTTCTGACTTACATTTCATGGATAAATTAATGCCGGCAAAATCCCAAGGAAATTGGGATAATTTGCAGGGATTTTTGAATGAAGCTGTACAAGAGTTAGAAAATGGACATAAAGTAGCAGAAGAGAAAGCGAAAGAAGAAACTGATAAACCGAAGGTAATAGATACTCGTCGTTCTGAAGCGGTGACAGTGGATATTGAACGTCCGACGCCACCTTTTTGGGGAACGCAATTGTTACGCGAAAGTGATATTTCACTTGAGGAGATATTCTCTTATTTAGATTTGCAAGCTTTGATTGCGGGACAATGGCAATTCCGCAAGCCGAAGGAACAATCTAAGGAAGAATATCAGGCTTTTTTGAATGAGAAGGTGTATCCGATTTTGGATACTTGGAAGCAGCGAATTATTGAGGAGAATTTGTTGCATCCACAGGTGATTTATGGATATTTTCCTTGTCAGGCTGAGGGAAATACGCTGTATGTTTATGATACCAACCGCAGAGACGCAGAGGTAAGAGCTAGTTTTGAGTTTCCCAGGCAGAGGTCGTTGAGGAGGCTTTGTATTGCAGATTTCTTTGCGCCGAAGGAGTCGGGAATTATTGATGTGTTTCCGATGCAAGCGGTGACTGTGGGTGAGGTTGCGACGGAGTTTGCTCAGAAGTTGTTTGCCGCTAATCAATACACTGATTATCTGTATTTTCACGGCTTGGCGGTGCAGGTAGCGGAAGCGTTGGCTGAGTGGACACACGCTCGAATTCGGCGTGAGTTAGGCTTTGTGGCTGATGAACCTGATAATCTTCGGGATATTTTGGCGCAGAGATATCGCGGTTCACGGTATAGTTTTGGCTATCCGGCTTGTCCGAATATGCAGGATCAGTACAAGCAACTGGAGTTGTTGGGAACTGACAGGATCAAGATGCACATGGATGAAAGTGAGCAGATTTATCCAGAACAGTCTACAACAGCGATTATTTGCTATCACCCAGTAGCGAAGTACTTTAGCGCGTAGTCTTTTTCCCTCTCCGCAAATTCGGAGAGGGGTGAGGTTATTATATTACAGCAGTTTTCATGTATTTATATCAAGTTCGGATAATTAGTTATAATTCCCATACTTATTGCACCCCACCCCCAACCCCTCCCCGTGAACGGGGAGGGGAGCAAAAGCGTAGCTTTGGCGGGGTGGGGTTCTTGAGTTTTAATAAGTAATCAAGCGAACATGATATTAGAC
>CASBQA010000148.1 GCA_949127635.1 Nostocales cyanobacterium PMM_0069
CCCTTGTCCCCTTGCCTCCTTGTCCCCCCCAGGTGGTCGGTGGTAAACTGTTTGACCGTGGGAGCCAATCAAAGAGGCTGATTCGTGACCATTTTGGATATTTTGGGCAGCTTGGGCAAAAACGAGAGCGATCGCATCATCTAATTCTGCCAATTCTGCCATTGAGATTCTCTCTCCTGCACAAACTGCTAAAATTCGTTCTCTAAGTTCGACTGGGTAGGGATATGTAACACCAGCTAACAACTCAATTTTCAGATCCAAATCTGTGCCGGAAATATCTACTAAGGCAGCGTCTATACCATCTACGGAGGTGCCACTTATTAAACCGATTACATAAGTCATTTTATTTTGGATGAAAGGATTTTTAACCGCAGATGTACGCAGATGAACGCAGATAATTATGTGAACTTCATCCTTTGTTTATCTGGGGTGACAATTTTTCTTTGTTTTTTTCAGTGCCAATTATATGTAAATCAACGTTTTTGAGCAAGCGCACCAAATTTTGTGTTAAAGACCCTTTCCAGAGTATTTGCCAACGCGATCGCTGACTTTCGCCAATTACAATCTGGGTGATGTGATATTGTTTCGCCACTTCTGCGATCGCACCAGCCACATCATTACTACTGATATGAATAAAATTTCCTGCAAATTCTTTACACAGTTTTTCACAAGTTTCAATATACAAACTTTCCTCTTTGGTGAGGAAGCGGTCTTTTTCTTTGACAAACACAGTAAAAAGAGGGGCACTCATATAATTAGCAAGCCTAGCCCCTCGACGCAATAATTGTACTGAGTTGGGATAGGTGGATACGCACACCAAAACCCGCTCGTGAATATTACAGAGTTGTTCTGCGGGGGTGGAAGCGATCGCATCTTCTTCGATGTTGTCTGCTACTTCCCGCAAAGCCAATTCTCGCAAAGCTATTAGATTGCGACGTTGGAAGAAATTATCGAGGGATTGTTGAATTTTTGGCTGTGCATAAATTTTGCCTTCTCGCAACCGTTCTTGCAGAGTTTCTGGTGTGACATCTATAACAACAATTTGATTTGCTTCGTCTAAAATGGGGTCGGGAACCCGTTCTCGAACTATCACCCCAGTAATTCGCGCTACCAGGTCATTGAGACTTTCTAAGTGTTGAATATTCATTGTGGAGTATACATCAATGCCTGCTGCCAAAATGATTTCTACATCTTGGTAGCGTTTTTCCCGCTCTTGACCTGGGACATTGGTATGTGCGAGTTCATCGACTAACACCAACTGAGGCGATCGCGCTAAAATTGCATCCGTATCCATTTCTGTCAAAGTCAATCCGCTGCGAAGAATTTCCTTACGAGGTATTATTTCTAACCCTTGCGCTTTTTGTGCTGTTTCCTTACGTCCGTGGGTTTCCAAAAGCCCAACGACAACATCAATTCCCTCGTGTTTGAGCGCATGTCCTTCTTCCAACATGCGGTAGGTTTTGCCCACCCCAGGAGCCATACCAATAAATATTTTATGTTTGCCCCGCCGCGCCGAACCTATAGGATAATAACTTCCAGAATTTGAAAGTTTAGTGTTCATAAATTTGTTGGTTGATAGTTGATAGTTGATAGTTGTTGGGCATTGGTAATAATTCTTTCCCATGAGTCCCTTTCCCCTTTCCCCTTCTTCAAATTCCCACTAGCCACTAACGACTAACGACTAACCACTATCCACTATCCACTATCCATTATCATTTATTGATTTTGCCTACGATTAAGTTCTTGGAGGTCGAGAGCGTAATTCAATCGTAGAACATTAACTCCAGGCTCTCCAAAAATCCCTAAAAATCTTTTATCGGTATACTTATCAAGTAAAGGACGTATTTCTTCTTCGCGGACACCACGAGTGCGAGCAACTCGATCTAACTGCTCCCGCGCTGCTTTTAGTGATATATGTGGGTCTAAACCCGAACCAGATGTATAAATTAAATCGGGGAGTGGTTGAATATTCTCGTCTTTAAGTTGATTTGCTTGCTCTACAATTCGTTTTAGCAATTCTGGATTACTGGGAGCGAGATTGCTTGCACCAGATATACCGGTTGGTTTGGCTTGTTTTCCTTGGCTGTATCTCACCGTACTCGGACGACCATGAAAATAGCGCTCATCTCTGAATTGTTGTCCAATCAAAGCCGAACCAATTGGTTCATCTTTGAAATTATGTATGATACTGCCATTAGCCTTTTCTTGAAGTAAGGGTATTTGAGCTATCAAAAGAATAAATAAAGGATAAATAATTGCTGTCAGCAACCAGAGAACTAAAGTAATGCGAATTGCTCTGATAGCTTCTCTCACAATAGACATAATTTTTTTGAAAACCTCTAATATTTCCTTTATTTTTTTTATGTTACCTAATTAATAGCGTTCGGGACGAAAAATGACATCAAATAAGTAAATTATAAGTGCCAGAGTTACAAATCCTAAAACGCCGATCGCCCAAGCAGAACGACGTTCCAAATTGCCATCAACAGCAGCGTAAACAACTGGAGCAATTATCAAATTCAAACAGAGCGCAATAAAAATAACGAGCGGCAATTTTTGTTTATACCATCCCCACGAAACAAACAAAATCGCCTGCACTGCATCCATTGCCAAAAATTTATATTGTAAATTAACTCTTTTCATAACTTCCTTCTTTCTTGGCGTTCTTGGCATCCTTCTCCCTTGGCGTTAGCCTCTCTATGAAGGAGAAGGGGAGACGCTGGGCGAAGGCGGTTCGTTTTCTTAATAATTGTAGAGACATTAACTACAACATCTCTACAATCAACAAATCAATATCACGCTAACCCTACCACCGTAATCAACATGTCAATCAATTTAATTGCAATAAATGGTGCAATCACCCCACCCAACCCATAAATTAAGATATTACTTTGTAGCAATTGATTAGCAGTTAGCGGTCTAAACTTCACACCACGTAACGCCAAAGGAATCAAAGCTGGAATAATTAGAGCATTGTAAATCAGCGCTGACAGTATTGCAGAATTAATACTGGTCAATTTCATGATATTCAAACTTTGCAGATTAGCAGTAGTAAATAGCACTGGGATAATCGCAAAATATTTAGCAATATCATTCGCAAGGGAAAATGTAGTCAATGCTCCACGAGTAATCAGCAATTGTTTACCAATAGAAACAATATCAATTAGCTTGGTGGGATCGGAGTCCAAATCTACCATGTTTGCCGCTTCTTTGGCGGCTTGAGTACCTGTATTCATTGCTACCCCGACATTTGCTTGAGCGAGAGCGGGAGCATCGTTAGTACCGTCCCCCGTCATCGCTACAAGTTTGCCTTTTGCCTGTTCTTCTTTAATTACGGAAATTTTATCTTCTGGTGTTGCTTCGGCAATAAAGTCATCAACTCCAGCTTCTTGAGCAATTACAGAAGCGGTAATGCTGTTGTCGCCGGTTAGCATGATAGTACGCACACCCATGCGTCGCAACTGGTCAAAACGCTCGCGAAGACCTGGTTTTACAATATCTTTAAGATAGATGATGCCGTAAATTTCCTGATCTAAACAAACAGCTAAGGGTGTACCTCCCTGGTGGGAAACTTGTTCGTAAGCAGCGTTGAGTTCTGGGGAATCTTGTCCGTTGCGCGATCGCACAAATCCTTGAATTGCTCCTACTGCTCCCTTCCTTGCTTGATATCCACCTGGCAAGTTAGTACCACTCATGCGCGTTTTGGCGGAAAAGTCAACTGGTTCTGACTGATTGTGGTCAAATTTAACTTCTGCCCCTAACTTTTCTGCCAGTCGGACAATCGATTTTCCTTCTGGTGTATCATCAAATATGCTGGCTGCCAAAGCTATGGTGGCAATTTCCTCGATTGAGTGACCGTTGATCGGGATAAATTCTTCTGCCAAGCGGTTACCAAGGGTAATTGTACCTGTTTTATCGAGAACTAAGGTGTTAATGTCACCGCAGGCTTCTACTGCTCGTCCGGAAGTAGCAATAACGTTAAATTGGGCAACTCGATCCATGCCGGCAATACCGATCGCACTCAGCAAACCACCGATGGTTGTCGGGATTAATGCCACCAACAGAGCAATTAAAATTGGTACGCTGATTTCACTTTTGACATAATAGGCGATCGCAGGCAATGTCACCACGACAAATAAAAATACCAAGCTCAAAACTGCCAATAACACCGTCAAAGCAATTTCATTCGGTGTTTTGCTGCGTTCTGCACCTTCCACCAAAGCAATCATCCTGTCAATAAACCCTTTACCTGGGTCAGATGTAATGCGGATAATTAACTCATCGGAAATAATCCGCGTACCACCAGTAACTGAACTTGCAACATCTGAGCCTGATTCCTTCAATACTGGTGCAGATTCCCCAGTAATTGCCGATTCATCCACCGAAGCGACACCCATAATCACTTCCCCGTCAGCGGGAATGATATCACCAGCTACTACATATACAGTATCACTTTGTCTGAGGCTGGTGGAAGGTACTTCGGTAATTGAGCCATCAGGGGAGAGTTTTCTAGCGAGTGTTTCTGATTGAGTTGAGCGCAAAGCATCAGCTTGAGCTTTACCACGTCCTTCCGCAACGGCTTCGGCAAAATTGGCAAACCACACCGTAAAGAATAAAATCCCGGTAATTAAGCCGTTAAAACGTTGTAAATTATCGCCTGGGACTTTTCCAAATAGGTAAGGATCAATCGTGACTAAAAGAGTAATGATTGTGCCTACCCAAACCAAAAACATGACTGGGTTTTTGATTGCAGATTTGGGATTGAGCTTGACAAAAGCATCTTTAACTGCTCTTAGATAAAGTCCTGTATTATTTACTTTAGACTTTTTCGGCGATTGACGGTGATCGCTCTTAAGAGGACGTGGAGATTTTTTTTTAGAAGTAGTTGCAACGCGATTCATATATTTTGGGAAATGGGCATTGGGCATTGGGAATTGGGAATTGGGCATTGGGCATTGGGCATTGGGAATTGGGAATTGGGCATTGGGCATTGGGCATTGTCCCCCTTGTCC
>CASBQA010000149.1 GCA_949127635.1 Nostocales cyanobacterium PMM_0069
ATACTGAAATCCAACAAAAGCTGGGATTAACCGCCTTTACTGAATAGTAGTTTGTCAGGAACCTCAGCATGACGGCTGAGGCTTGAAAGAGAAATCTAACAAGCCATTCTGACCCGACCACCTAGTAATAGGTAGCCGTTATTCGAGTCACGACACCTTGGGATACGCAGCCAGTCCCCCGCTCTGTCGCTTGCAATTAAACAAAACTAAGGTCACTGGTTTAGTGTTGCAAGCTCAACAAGCTCTTATAACAGGTCAAGGCTAACTTTACCCCCGAAAGGGAGGCTACTACGCTCACGCAAAACCGTTATGCGTACAGGGTTGTGAGATTTGAAATGGTAATTGTCCCATTGAAAGTGCAATACAATGGCACACCGAATTAAACAACCTCAAGGCGGTAATGGAGCAAATATAAAGCCGTCCTTCTAGGACGGGGTTTCAGACCGCAAGGAGTTTTGATGAGAATTGCCTTATTCACCGAAACCTTTTTGCCCAAGGTTGATGGGATTGTGACACGCTTAAGTCACACCATAGACCATTTACAGCGCAACGGCGACTCTGTGCTAGTGATTGCCCCAGAGGGTGGAATTACTGAATATAAAGGAGCGAAAGTATACGGTGTAACTGGCTTTCCCCTGCCGCTGTATCCAGAGTTAAAAATGGCACTTCCTCGCCCAGCAATTGGCTATGAATTGGAAAAATTTCAGCCGCAGATAATTCATGTAGTAAATCCGGCGGTTTTGGGATTGGCGGGGATATTTCATAGCAAATTACATAATATTCCCTTAGTAGCGTCTTATCATACGCACTTGCCCCAGTATCTTCAGCATTACGGCTTGGGAATGTTAGAAGGCTTTTTATGGGAATTGCTGAAAGCGGGACATAATCAAGCCGCATTGAACTTGTGTACCTCTACAGTGATGATGGATGAACTGACATCACACGGTATAGAAAGGGTGAATTTGTGGCAAAGAGGAGTAGATACAGAATTATTTCATCCAGATTTAGCGAGTGAAGAAATGCGATCGCGTCTATCGCAAAATCACCCAGAGAGCCACCTTTTACTATACGTCGGTCGTCTTGGTGCTGAAAAAGAAATTGAGCGCATCAAACCAATTTTAGAAGCAATTCCCGCAGCGCGTTTGGCATTGGTCGGAGATGGTCCCCACCGGCAAGCACTCGAAAAACACTTTGCTGGGACAAACACTAATTTTGTCGGTTATCTTACCGGCAGAGATTTAGGTTCTGCTTTTGCCAGCGCTGATGCTTTTATTTTTCCTTCCCGTACAGAAACGTTAGGATTAGTATTATTAGAAGCAATGGCTGCTGGGTGCCCAGTGGTAGCAGCTCGTTCGGGCGGAATTCCTGATATTGTTACAGATGGGGTGAACGGGTATCTTTTTGAACCAGAAGCTGACATCCAAAGTGCTATAACCGCCACTGTTCGCCTTTTAGAACAGAAACAAGAACGAGAAATCATCCGTCAAAATGCCCGACTCGAAGCCGAACTTTGGGGCTGGGCATCTGCCACACGCCAGCTACAAGATTACTATCAAAAGGTGCTCTACTCTGAATATTCCAAAATCTAAAATCTAAAATCCTCATGACACTTCCCAGTCCTGGTAGCGTCTTGGCTACATTAACTGAACTTACTCAAGTTAATCGCACCCACGCTCTAGTGCGTCGTGTCAAAGACCTTTCTGTAAACGAATTTATTTGTTTACTAGATTTTATTACCGCAGAGTTCCAGCAGTTTCTTAGGGCAATTGAACTAATTAATAATGAAGCCCTAGAAACAATGCTGGAGAAGGTACTAGAGGCGATTACACTTAAAATTGGTCAAATTCTCCAAGCGGAACATACTACAATTTTTTTGGTTGACCAAGATAAAAATCAACTGTGGTCAAAAGTTCCCCAAGATAATACCGAAAAACCTTTAGAAATTCGTACTCCCATCGCAGTAGGCATTCCCGGTCATGTTGCTAGCACGGGTGAATATTTAAATATATCTCAAGCCTCTACTCACCCTTTATTTAGCCCAGAATTAGAAAAACAAATCGGCTACAAAATCCGCAATATTTTATGTATGCCAGTTGTCAGTAGCAAAAATCAGATAGTGGCAGTGGTACAACTAGCAAATAAAGCGGGAGATATTCCTTTTAATTATGATGATGAGGTGTGTTTTCGAGATTTTGCTTCTTCTATTGGTATTATCTTAGAAAGTTGCCAATCTTTTTATGTAGCAGCTCGCAATCAAAGGGGTGCTACGGCACTTTTGCGGGCTACTCAAACATTAGGGCAAAGTCTCGATTTAGAAGCTACTTTGCAGATAGTAATGGAGCAAGCCCGGATTTTAATGCAAGCAGACCGCAGCACGCTGTTTTTGCATCGGAAAGAAATGGGGGAACTTTGGACGAAAGTAGAGGTAGCCGATCGCTCAACTATGGTGGAAATCCGCATCCCTGCTAATCGTGGCATTGTCGGTTATGTGGCATCTACCGGTAAAGCTTTAAAT